>JBBKXV010000129.1:0-1520 GCA_037969665.1 Candidatus Altimarinota bacterium | reverse complement strand
TCAGAACTGAAAACACGATTGAGCGCACGTTTGGTAATGTGTGAACAAAGTTTGATGGTGAGATCTTTAACCATGAGTTACAGCTTTCCCCTCGAGGTGAGTATGAGGTAGTGGATTATATCAACTACGTGCTTTTACAAGGTAAGGACGTGCGAGTGCTCCCAGTGGAAAACTATTGGCTACCTCTGACCTACCCATGGGATGTACTTAAGGCGCAGGAGTATTTTTTGAGAGAGGCAGATACTCCAAGTATGATTGACCCCACGGCCTCAGTTGACGGTACAGCATTTATTGGGAGCAATGTTGTTATTGGTCCTGATGTTGTTATTGGAGAGGAGGTGGAGCTTTCTAACTGTTGTATTTACAAGGGAGCTATCCTTGAGGGCTTTGTTCGTATGGATGGGTCAGTATTATCTGAGGGTACTTTTGTAAAGGAAGGAACTATCGTAGATGGTAATGCCGCAGCCAATGTGCTTCTTCCCATAGCGGGTAAGGGCGAGGTAGCGGTCGTTCCAGAGTATAAAGGGGTATTTACAGAGAAAGATGCCACGGTGGAGGGGTTTATTACAGCGCCGAGCTTTGTGGTGAAGGGGGTTTAAAACTGAAAACTGAGAACTGAGAACTAAAAACTGAACGTTGGTATGGAAGTAAGTTGAGAATGGAGGGGTGTGTTTTTTTTAATATTATCAGCTATGGGAAAGACAAATGAGAAGTTGGTAGCTATAGAAAAGAAATTTGCTGGGGTGTCTGATCGTGTGTTTCGATGGATCAAGATAGTAAAGTTACTTCTTTTAGTTCTCTTGGTGGGTGCGGTGGTGTATCTGGGAGTGGTGATCTATCAGTGGGTGCAGGTGATTACCCACCCTCCACAGGTAGACCTTGGGAAAAGTGCAGTGTCGACCTATGAATACACCACAGAGTGGGCAAAGGATGCGTATGAGGAGTATGCTCCAAGCGCGACGCAAAAAGGAATGGAGCTGAGGGATCGTGCCAAGGATAAGGTAAGTGAGTGGGATGCCAAGTTGGATACGTGGCTTGAGGAGGATGAGTCCTATTAACATCCCTGTAGTTGTATTGACGTAATATAAAAATTGGATATGCTGCCGCTAACTTTTACGAGCTATGCAACACATGAGGGATCAAACTAGTTTCGACAGAGAGAGATGTTTCTCTAGTGAGCTTGGCCATGTTAAAGCACAAATAGGTGAAGTGGAAAAGGCACAAAACATAGTGGAGTTGTTGTTATTAATGGCTGCAGACTTGCAAAAGGAATTGTTTCATATACGAAAGTATGTACTGCCAGTTGTGGACCTGTCATTGCTTTCTAAACCCAATGCATTGCTTAAAGATGACGTCTGTATGGCGTATTCCATAGATCAGTTGGCTTTTTTACAGTATTTCTCAATACTTGAAAGGTTGTATTGTGACCATTGATGCGATGGGGTGTCAGACAGCTATTGCCAAACAAATAGTAGAACAAGGTGGCGATTACTTGCTTTCAGTCAAGAAAAACCAAGGGC
>JBBKXV010000128.1:0-8826 GCA_037969665.1 Candidatus Altimarinota bacterium | reverse complement strand
TGTATAGATAGATATGGCAGACACAATCACAAAGACAACAACCAAAAGTTATGGCTCCAGACTCAAGAGTGCGATTGGAGGTATTGGCTTTGGGTTATTGCTTTTTCTTGGATCTTTTTACCTTCTTTTTTGGAATGAAGGAAGAGCAGATATGTCCAAGGTTGCAGAACAAGCAGTGGAAATTGATGCGGCAACTGTACTCAGTGAGCATGAGGGTACGTTTGTGGCAGCCAGAGGTAAGGTAGGGGTACAAGGAGAGATTGGTGACTCCTTTGTTGCTCCAGGAAATTATCTCGCATTGCAAAGAAATGTGGAAATGTATGCGTGGAAGGAAAATTCATCCTCTAAGTCTGAAAAAAAGCTTGGTGGGAGTGAAGAAACAACTACTACCTATAGCTATACAAAAGAATGGACGAGATCTCCTGCAAATAGCTCCAACTTTGAAAAGTCAGAGGGGCACTTTAATCCATCAATGATGTATGAGGGGGAGACCATCTATGCAGCTGCTGCCAATGTAGGAGCCTACGCTATTACTCCTTCAAAGATATCATTTGGGGGATTTACAAATCTCAATATAACTGAGGATCAATTTTTGCCTGGGGTATCTTCAGGAACCGGTGGGACTATGAGTGGCACTGTCATGAGTGGAACTACAATGTCAGGATCTACCATGATGCCAATGCTAAGCAACGGTACAATATTCATCGGCTCTGGAAACAATACTTCTCCTGAAGTTGGAGATGTGAAAGTGACATACAAAGTCGTCACTCCAGGTAAGACTATGACAGCACTTGGAATGACCTCTGGGAGTTCGTTAGTGCCATATGTAGAGCAAGGAAAGGGACAACTATATGAGCTCGCAGATGGGACGCTTAGTGAGATTGTTTCTGCGAAGGCTGGGGAGCACAGCACGATGGGATGGGTATGGAGAGTTGTGGGATTCTTTATGATGTGGATTGGACTTTCTAGTATCCTAGCACCTCTATCTGTGCTATTGGATATTTTACCTCTATTGGGTGATGTGAGTCAGGGGATTATTGGCTTTGTAACATTTATTATAGCCTTGGTACTCTCTGTGGTGACCATACTGCTATCTATGGTACTGCACAATATTTGGGCAGTTATCATCGTTGCTATCATAATTTTGATTGGTGCATATCTGATTATTTCAAAAAAGTTGCAGAAAAAAGCGGCATAGGTAATATAGAGCTCCCAAGAATACTTGGGAGCTCTCATATGTTATTATTATGTATATATGCTTCGTCACGGAGAATACCTCGCATATTTTAGTATCTTCTGCCTCATCTCTACAGTGGCCCTTTTAGCACTACTCTATGCGTTTTTTGGAGCGATACAATACACCATAGGTTTTGTACTTCCATGGATTGCATCAGGTGCATATGGGCTTTGGCTTGAGCGAAAAGGCTTTGGAAATGGTATCGATGTCTAATGCACTAAGACGAGAGCATTAGAGTGATGCTTTTAGTTGTTCGTATAGTATTTTGATATCCTCGGTGCTCCACTTTGTATCTTGGTAATATGAAAGTTGTCTTAAGATGGTAACAGGAGCAACGGTGGAGCCCTGTGTGAATGCATAAAGGGAAGTACGGTTGTCCCCATAGCAGAGTGTCTCCTTTTCTTGCTTCGCATTTTTAAACAACATGACACATTGATCAAGAGTAGGGATACTACTACTTGAGTTTGTTTGGTCTGCAATAATATCAGGGAATGGCTGTAATCTGTGTGCAGTGGTATTGCTTGGAGGACGCGTTGTTTCCAACTCTTCATAATCTGTAAATGTGTACTCATTTGCAAGAAGCCTTCGAGCAGTTTTTTTGGTCACACGAAGTGCCGTATCTCTATCTTCGTCAGAATGTGCACCTTCAGAGTTGAAACAAGCTAAGGTATCAATATCACTACAAACAACCGCGCTAGTGCCGTCATAGTAGTAGAGCAATCCATGGCTCTCATTTTGTATGATAAATCGAGATGAGGTAATCCCCACATCTTGATGTTCCATCACTGCAGTAAACTCTCCTGGTACACCAAAGAGCGAAGTGGACACTTCTGGTATAACTGCTTGTAGATTAGGTCCAGAGGTGCATGATGCGAAAAGAGTACAGCATAATAGTGATAGTGGTATGTAGAGTTTCATATTGCGAAGGAGAGAGAAAATAGTACACTTTATATAGCACTATCTTAGCCTAATTATGATTTCGAGCAAGAAAAGCATAGAGACAGTCCCGAGACAACAATGTAGTCTTTTAGGAGTTCCATTTCATAGTATTGCAGAGCAAGAGTGGAAGGAACTACTTGCCACATATCTATGCCAGGATGACCTCCTAATTATCTTTACTCCCAATCCTGAAATCATGCTGCGGGCAATAAAGGATGAAAAGTATCTCAGTATATTACAGCAGGTAGGACTTTCATTGCCAGATGGTCAGGGCTTGAGACAGATGACTAGTTTTTTACATAGGGCAGAAGGTATAGACAATAAATTCCAAGTGATCTCTCAGTGGTGTATGAGTTACTTACATACGCTATGCGCTCCACGGTATATTGATTATCCTATTGATCGGGTAATAGCAGGTTCCGACACCCTTTTTAGAATACATAAGGCGCTGCCCAATGAAACAAAAATCCATTACTTTGGTGGTGAGGGTGATGTGCCAACTCAAATGCTTGAGGTAATGAATAAAAACTACCCAGGCTATCAACTAACTAGCTCTGGAGGTTATCCCTATAGGTCTCAGTCAGAAATGGTCAAAGTGATGTCAGATATTAAAGCTGCTTCTCCAGAGGTATTATTTGTTGCACTTCCTTTTCCATTGCAAGAACGTTTTGTTATAGAAAATAAACACTATTTTCAAAAAATAGGTATAAAAGTGGTTATGGTGGTGGGTGGATCCTTTGATTTTGCTGTGGGAAAAATCAAGAGAGCTCCTCTTTGGATGCGTAGATCTAGGTTGGAGTGGCTTTGGAGAGTTATCCAAGAACCAAAGCGAGTAGCACGAATATTTGATGCGGTGTTTGCATTCCCTTATATGATTTTACGTCGAAGACTAGCGGGAAAGGATGATCTACTCCTCCCCAAACTTTGAATTAATCCAGTCAATTGATTTGATGACAATACCTGCTGGTAATTTCACGTACATATTCATCGTACCTACAGTATCCTCAGCAGACTCTACAAGACGGCTGATTTTTTTTAGTGTTCCCATCAGTTGAATACCTACAAAAAAACCAATAATCCCAAGTAAGGAAATAGCTCCTGCAGCGGCTAAGTAAAGAAGGTCAAGTGATGAAAGCATAGTGGTGTATAAAAGATGAACTATACCTATTGTAGCATAGTGGGCTAAAAAGCAAATCCCAGTAGTAGACAGGAGTATATAATATACGCTCCATAGCTATGCTAGCGCACTGATAAGGAGCTCTTTAACTTTTTTAGGATTAGCCTTTCCCTTACTTTCTGCCATAACTTTCCCCACAAAAAACCCTAAGAGCGCTTCCTTTCCTGATTGGTATTCTGCGAGTTGGGCTGGATGACTTGCAATGACATCAATGATCAGTGTATTAAGACTGCTATCATCTGATACCTGTACAAACCCATGATGTTTGATAATAGCCTCAGGCTTATTTCCAGTATTGTACATAATAGCAAAGGTTTCTTTACCATTGAGGTTCGAAATAGTATTATTGGCAACCAGTGAAATAATCATGGCTACATCTTCTGGCTCAAACCGTAGGGAAGATATCTTGTCTTTTGTTTCATTGAGTTTTGCCAGTAGTACAGAAGTGATCCAAGGTGCAGTTGCTTTTGGGTCTGTAGTAAGCTCTACAACATGCATAAAGTATTCTCCTAATTCTTCTTGTTCGATAAGTAGGCTTGCTGAGGTAACATCTAAACCATATTCAGCAATAAAGCGATGTTTTTTTGCTAAGGGTAGCTCAGGTATGATGATACTATTTATCTGATCAGGTGTAATAGAGAGAGGTGGTATGTCTGGCTCTGGAAAGTACCTATAGTCTGCAGCACCTTCTTTACTTCTTTGTGATTTTGTTTCTCCTGTACCATCTTCAAATCCTCTCGTCTCTTGGGCAACAACCTCATTGGCATCGAGGAGTGCTGTTTGCCGAGCGATTTCAAACTCTACTGCTTTTTCAAGTGATTTAAAACTATTCAAATTTTTAACCTCTACCTTACTCCCAAGCTCCTTTACCCCTACTTTTCTAAGCGAGATATTAAGATCAAACCGAAGCATACCTTTTTCCATATCACCATCTGCCGACCCTATAGCTCTTAAAATGCCTTGTACTGCTTTTGCATAGTTGACGGCATCACTAGCTGAAAAAAGATCAGGACAGGAAACAATTTCCATCAGTGGGATACCGCTTCTATTATAATCTACAAAGGAACCGTGGAGGTAATGCATGAGTTTACCTGCATCATTTTCTACATGGATACGCTCCATGGAGACCACTCTGGTACCCCCCTGTCCATCCTCAATTTCCACTGATCCATTGAGTGCGAGGGGATGATAAAACTGAGTTATCTGATATCCCATAGGAAGATCAGGATAAAAGTAACTTTTTCGATCAAAGACCACGTGCTCTTGTATGTCCATTTGGAATGCTTTGGCAGCTCTCAATGCAAGTGTGGTTGCCTCTTCATTGAGCACAGGTAGACATCCTGGAAAGCCCATACAAATGGGGCAAGTGTACTTATTTGGTTCCTCTGGTACTGCTGCATTTACACAATGACAAAAGAGCTTTGTATTTGTTTTAATTCTAGCATGTATTTCTAAACCTATAACGGGTTCGTATGTATTCATAACAATAGTGGAAAGCAATCACTGGTATCTTAACTAATTCTAATCAACATATAAATGCTTTTATTGATTTTCTTATTCAAAAAGACCCCCCTGTCAGTATATCGTCTGTGCAGTGAGAGTCTTTTGAGGTATATAATGATCAGTACTTAAGTGGGTACTTAAACACTCATCAATACGTTGATGGTAGCAAAAAGAGCAGTAACTAAAAATGCAGGCAAGCTAGTGAGAAACGCAAAGAAAAAAAAGTTTGATAGCGATACGTGCTTCATGGTGGTGGGGATTAGTACATGAAAAAACACAACACTACCTACTAGAGACACTAACCATAATCGTGAATAGTAATAGAAAGATACCATATGGGATGTATCAGATGGTGAGTAAATTTGAAGAAGAAAGCAATCATTGTGAGGACACTTTTGGTATGGCTTTCTTTTTGATTACTAGTATATGTCTCGAAAAATAAGCTATTGTAGGTATAGCTTTTGTAAGAGGTATCCAATGACACTGTTACAGGTGAGTCTTCCATTTTCCATTGGGGTGAAAAATTGAGCCTAGCTAGATACTAACAAAATATCTAGAAAATGCCAGATGGATTATGTATTTTACGTCCCTATAAAAAGACAACCATACTAAAAAGTCCTTGTACAAAAGAGATACAAGGACTTGTGATAGGGATCAAAATGATGCCAAATACTTATTGAATAAAACCAATCTTAGCATAAACATCTGCAAGAGTCGGGGCAGCACGTTTATTTGCTTTTAGTGCACCTGCACGTAAGACAGATGAAAGGTATGGAGTGTCTTCTCTGAGCTCATAGAAGCGCTTTTGAATAGGCGCTAGACTCTGATTTATAGTATCAGCCACAGCCATTTTAAAGTCACCATACCCTCTTCCAACAAAGGCTTGCTCTATCTCTGCATAGGTTTGCCCACTGAGGGTGCTCATCAGGGTCATGAGATTGGCTACACCTGGCCGTGTTTTATCATACGATACTATTCCTTCGGAGTCGGTGGTGGCACTTTTAAGTTTTTTCATCACCACATCAGGACCATCCAACATAGAAATATAGCTTTTCTCCACTGTGGAGGACTTTGACATCTTTGATGCTGGGTCATCTAGACTCATAATTCGCGCACCTTGCTCGGCAATGTACGCCTCGGGCATCACAAAAGTCTCACCAAATCTATTGTTAAACCGCTCTGCAATATCTCGCGTGATTTCAATATGTTGCGTTTGGTCATCACCCACAGGAACCATGTTGGTCTGGTAGAGTAATATATCTGCTGCCATGAGGATAGGATAACTAAAAAGTCCAACATTGATGTTATCTGCATGTTTTTTTGACTTGTCTTTAAATTGAGTCATACGGTTCATCTCACCCATTTGAGTCATACACGTCAGTATCCACGCAAGCTGCGTGTGTGCAGGGACGTGAGACTGTATAAAGAGGGTACACTTATCTGGATCGAGACCAGAGGCAATATATAATGCAATAAGATCCATAGTACGCTCAAAAAGCACCTTGGGATCTTGCTTGACAGTGATGGCATGGAGATCAACCACACAAAAGAGTGGATCGCATTGTTCCATCATATTTTTCCACTGCATGATTGCACCAATATAATTACCAATAGTAAAATTTCCTGATGGTTGGATACCACTAAGCACGATGGGCTTCATAATCTTGGGTGATAGAGTAACGTTGGGTAGTATAGAGGAAAATTATAAATTGAGAATGGTGAATTGCCAATTTGTGGAAAGCGACCAGTATGAAACTATGGTTGAGTTCATGGTGATCGCTATATCGTATGGGATTAGTATAAGTAGTATGTAATATCCTAGCTTGACTGTACACTTATATCTAGCCCCTCGCCTTTGCTGCCTACAGCAATGACACTACCGGCTTGTACCTTCCCTTCAATGAGCATCATAGATATTGGGTTGAGTAGCTCTCTTTGGATAACACGGGCAAGAGGCCGCGCTCCAAAGGTAACATCGTATCCAATGGCTGCAATATGATCAAGTGCACTGGGTGTAACGTCTAGTGTAATGGACTGCTCTAAGAGTCGGTGTGATAGATCGCGTAGCTGTAACTCCACAATACTTCGTATCTCACCCTTGCTCAAAGGATCAAAGATGATGATGTCATCAATTCTATTGATAAACTCTGGTCTGAAGCGTGTGCCAAGCAAGTGCATCATCTCCTGTTGTAGGGCTTCCTTGATCTGTGTTTTCTCCACAGCAGTTTTTGCCTGCTCTCTTTTTATATTTTGTTCTTGAATGAGATCACTACCGATATTAGAAGTCATGATAATGACAGTATTTTTAAAGTTTACTGTACGTCCCTTACTATCTGTAAGTCGCCCATCATCAAGGACTTGTAGTAAGATGTTAAATACCTCAGGGTGAGCCTTTTCAATTTCATCTAAAAGAATGACTGAGTAAGGCTTTCGTCTGATCATCTCTGTGAGTTGTCCTCCATCTTCATGACCAACATACCCAGGTGGTGACCCAATGAGCTTAGATACAGCATGGCTTTCCATATACTCACTCATATCCAGCCTTACCAAGTGCTTTTCATCATTAAACAAAAATGTAGAGAGTGCCTTCGCAAGCTCAGTCTTACCAACTCCTGTAGGTCCTAGAAATAAAAAGGAACCGTCTGGTTTATTTGGATCTGAAAGGCCTGACCTAGCACGTCGTACAGCATTGGAAATTGAGGCAATAGCGTCACGTTGACCAATAACTCGCTTTTGCAGGATTGTCTCCATAGTTGCGAGTTTTTCTTGTTCACCTGCTACGAGTTTTTCTACTGGTATGCCTGTCCACTTTGCCACGACTGCGGCAATATCCTCCTCACGAACCTCCTCTCGAAGAAGGGAGCTTCCACTTGCCTCCAGAGCTGCCATTTTCTTTTCCTGTTCACCCAATTTTGCTTCTTTTTCAGGTAAGGTCCCATATCTGATCTTTGCGACCTGTTCGAGTTGTCCCTCTCTTTCTGCTTTGTCAGCATCTATCTTTAGTTGATCTATTGTTTCCCTGAGAGTGCTAAGGTTATCAATAATAGCTTTTTCACTGCTCCACTTGAGCTCTACCTCACTAGCCTCTTCTTTGAGGTTGGCATGCTGTTTTTTTAGCTTTTCCAAACGCTTTTGTGAGGCTTCATCTTTTTCCTGTTTTAGTGCTTCCATCTCAATTTCCATACGCATAAGCAAACGTTTTTGTTTTTCTAACTCAGTTGGCATGGAGGTAGCCTGCATCTTGAGAGCTGCAGCCGCTTCATCCATGAGGTCGATAGCCTTGTCGGGTAGCTTTCGGTCTGGTAGGTAGCGAGCAGATAGCTCTGCAGTGGCCACTAGTGCAGGATCTGAAATGCGCACACCGTGGTGGATCTCATACTTTTCTTTTATCCCACGAAGAATTGAAATGGTATCTTCAATAGTTGGTTCTAAGACCATTACGGGTTGAAATCGGCGCTCTAGCGCGGCATCCTTTTCAATATATTGCCTATACTCATTGAGTGTTGTTGCGCCAATTGCACGTATTTTTCCACGTGCCAAAGCCGGCTTTAAGAGGTTACCCGCATCGGTGGAGCCCTCTGTTTTTCCAGCGCCTACTATAGTATGTAGCTCATCTATAAAAAGTATAATATTTCCATCAGCCTGTTCTACCTCAGAAAGCACTGCCTTAAGTCTTTCCTCAAACTCCCCTCTGTACTTTGCTCCAGCTATGAGCGCACCCATATCAAGCATTGCTATGGTCTTATTCTTAAGAGAGTCTGGCACATCCCCACTCACAATTCTCCGAGCAAGCCCCTCTGCAATGGCAGTTTTACCAACTCCAGGCTCACCAATGAGCACAGGGTTGTTCTCTGTACGTCGTGATAAGATTTGAACTGTTCTTCGTATTTCCTCATCACGTCCGATGATAGGGTCTAGCTTACCAGCACGAGCCTCCGCTGTAAGGTCTACAGAGTACTTAGCGAGGGAC
>JBBKXV010000127.1:0-6925 GCA_037969665.1 Candidatus Altimarinota bacterium | reverse complement strand
AGAGTTAACAATCTACAATTACTTTACTAAAGATCCCAAAAACTACCCCATTGTTGCCTACTCATCGTCTGATCAGGTTATTTTAAACTCAATTACAGCACATCTTATTAAAAAAATGGTAGAAAAACCCATGAACCTAACCGCTACTCATCCAACATGGAGCGATGGTCAAAAAAATATTGCATACAACAAGACTATCGCAACCATGGTAAAGGACTTTAGCGCGCAACAACAGATGCCAACTCAGCCTATAGACACTAAGTTTCGTGCACAGTGGCTTAAAATGCTTAAAGGAATTAACAAAATCGACTAATGCCACCACAATACCTCGAGCTCCAATCCCTCATCCAGTCCACAGACCTTTTTTCACCAGAGAAACGTCAGGAGCTTTTAGAAAAGCTTCCTGACTTTATGCCAATCACCGTAAAAAATATCATCAAGGAGATACAGCACTATGAGGAGGAATCAACAAAACTAGACAACCATCCCGAGGAAAACAGAGACAAGCAAATCGAGCTATACCGTGTGCAGTACCAAAAAATTATGGAGCACATCCATACTGAGGAAAAACAAGAATGGGAGGAGCATGGAAAAAAAGCCCTTGCACAAATCGAGCATGATCTCGAACAACTCTAGTCACCACTACTCACTGGCGCTCCTTCCCGCCAAGCGACCTGTAGCCCAGGAACCCTGCAAGTTGTACCCGCCCGTGAACCCATCAATATTAAGTATTTCTCCAGCAAAGTAAAGCCCTGGAGTTATCTTTGATTCCATGGTTTTTTGATCGACCTCCTCAAGACTCACCCCACCCGCCGTAACAAACTCATCACCTGCCCCCTTTCCATAGACAGTGACCTTGAGCTGTAAGATATGAGATACAATAGTCCGCATCAACTTATGCGACGCCTCAGCCCCCACCATCTTTGGATCCACCCCACACACATCGCGAAGCAACATCAAGGCAAAGGACTTGGGTAGCCATGCGGACAAGATGGTATGGAGCTCTTTTTTAGAACCAGTGGCAGAGGTGAGGATCTCCTCAAATAACCTCTCAAGATTGTACTGTGGCAACAATGCCAGCTTCACCACTAGTGGCCTCTCCTTGGAGCACGTCTCAAAGGCAGACAAAGAACACAGGGTAAAGACAGCAGGTCCAGTAATACCCCGATGGGTAAATAGGACAGGCCCCTCCGCATCATAGCTCTTTGCAAGTCCATCCACATGGAGCCGTACATAAGGAAAGGAAATCCCAGAAACCTCCTTTGGCCATTGTTCCTCACATAGAAATGATCCAAGGCTGGGCGCAAGCTTGGTCAAAGTGTGTCCCAATCCCTCAGCAAAGGTATACCCATCACCACTAGATCCCGTATGACGAAATGCTCTCCCTCCTGTGGCTAAGATCAACGCATCGACCACTGTGGTTCCTGCGTCAGTGTGCACTTCAAAACCCTGTGCATGCTTACGTACCTCTATGACCTTACTCCGCAGCCTTACATCAACTTGCTTGTCAGCAAAGAGACGCTCAAATACTCCCACCACATCATCTCCATTATCTGAAAAAGGAAACACTCTCAAATCTGCTTCTTTTTTTAATAATACACCACGATCTTCAAACCACGTCCTCACCGCCATAGGTAAAAACTCATACATGGCAAAGGATAAAAACTTACTTCCTCGAGGGTACTTCTTGAGCACCTCTCTTGGATCCTCAACCCCAGTAGTCACATTGCACCTCCCTCCTCCAGATATTCTTACTTTTTCTCCCAGTCTTTTATTTCCATCAAAAAGAACGACCTTGCACTTATCCCTATACTCCAAAATAGATGCTGCTGCCATCATTCCTGCTGCACCCCCACCTATGATACCAATGGTCTTCATTGTGCTGGGCAGTTAGATGTATTCCACAGTCCTAGGTTATTTTTTTTGGCCTCCTGCTCAGCCTGTACATACTCAGACTTGTACTGATAGGGACGGTTGTATGTATATTCATGAGCATACCCCTCTTTGAGTAATGTTAATCCGATATCTTGACCATCAAGTAGGACATAGCGCAGCAAGCGTCCATATCTATCTCGATCACCTTGACTGAGATCTCCCACTAACTCCACTGCCTTCCCCGCTACAAGTTGAGCGACTTTTTCCTTAGACTGCTCTGCAAAACACTCAACAGGGTTGCCCGCACGTGCAAGCTCAGGGGTATCAATCCCTAGGATCCGTATTTTTTCTACCTTATCCCCATGATACACTGCTATGGTATCACCATCAGTGATGGAGGTTACCTCACCTGCCACTGGTGTGCGGATATCAATGGTATGCAATTGCTCCTCTAAATTTTGTTGCACCTGTCCAAGCATTTGGCCCGCAGTATCTCCCTGATCAACAACTAGGGTCAGTATACCAAGACCAATGAAGAGTAGAAATAGTAGAAGACGGAGACGTGGAGACATGATGTATATGTATAGTAAATCTACCGAAGTATAGCAGCCTCCAGCACTTGTACCAAGTTAGGCTTTCTTTTTGTCTATCAAGGCAATACTGACGATCAAAGCTATGGCAAAAACAAAAGCTATCACCGCAGGAATAATCATCGGATTTTCCATAGCACTAGGCCATATATTTGCCTCAGTTAGGGCTTTAATTTCTCCATGTCGATCAGTATACGTACTCGTCACCTCCCGCCATGGCCAAACCTTGGAAAGCGCTCCCAGCATCACTCCTATGAGGAACATGACAATATCATCATGATACTTTGACAGCAGAAACTTAAGTATTCTTGCAAAGATGAGTAGCCCAAGTACACAACCAAGTCCAAAGATAGCAATCACCATTATATTTCTATCACTTACTGCTTGCATGACGATGGTGTACTCTCCGAGCATAAGAAGGATAAAGCTCCCAGAGATACCAGGCAAGATCATCGCAGAGATAGCAATCATCCCAGAGAAAAATAATACCCACGGCTCCGTACTCCCGATCATGGGAGAAAGTGTGGTGAGTAAATAGGACAATACTACACCTACAAAAAGCAGTACTGTATTGCCTAGCGTTAGCTTTTGTACTGCACGAAGTACCAAGACACTAGAGCACAGGATCAAGCCAAAGAAAAAAGACCACAAAGGTACGGGATAATTACTTTTGAGCCATAAAATCAAAGTGGAAAAAGCTACAACAGAAGTCAGTATCCCAAACAGCAAGCTAACCAGAAAGCCTCCATCAATATAGCTCCAACACTCCTTGATCTTCCCCTTTAAGAGCAACTGTACAGCTACCTTATCTACGTGAGATATTGCGGTGAGCAAACGGTCATAGATCCCAGTAATAAATGCTACAGTGCCACCCGAAACGCCAGGAATGAGGTCTGCTATCCCCATGGCTACTCCTTTGAGGTATGTGTTCAAATAAATCAATTTCATCTGAGTAAATATAATGTACTACAAAGCAGATTACCCAATATTTATGGAAAGTAAAATAAAGAACTATACATGTATTGACTATTTTTTTACCACCATAGCCTATGGTTTTGTCAAATATATGTTTTTGAAGAAATGTCCATCATTATCCACAGTAACGAAGTAGACCAATCTTATGAGCATCAAGATCTTTTCTGGATCTCACTAAAAAATAATCTCGAGTATCTAGATTACTCAGCCAAGCAACTAAGAGCAAGTTGTCCTCCTGACTATCTGGATACACTGAATACATTTATCACAGACCTATGGAACTCCCTCACCGGGGTATTTACAAAGACCGCGTCATACTCAAGCGGTGAAGATGCTAGACAACTTGGTCAAAAAATGTATGAAGTATTTCCAACTCCACAGACTATCAGTGAAATCACCTATGGTGCCGATTGCCGAAATATGACGAGCATGACAGGATATATTCCGCCTTCACTATTACGATGCCCTTGTCTTAGTAGTTTTGTACGAAGCTACAATGCAATTATACATGATATAAAACAACTTACCCAAGACTACAATAAAGTCCTCAGCACGGCTCCTCAGACAATACTTGATACAGAGGTTTTACTCACTGTCCTCACAAAAATAAACTGTATTTTCAATGCTAATAACAACTTAATAGACGAGCTCCAAAAAAAATTCTTTACTGGTATCGATGAAACACTTGATGTCTACAAGATGAAGCTCAAAGAGACACCAGAGGACATTTCTCTCCATGAAAACCTCATTGATTTTTTCAATATAGATATACAAAAACTCTTGGAGACAACCTCTAACACGATGGTGGCAGCATAACAAAGATGTTGCACTAACCCACCTCACTATGACCAAGCAGGCAACACAGTAACCTTGAGCCTACCCAAGCGCCTGTTGTGCTTTTCTCACTGCATTGCGAATGACCTCAGCCAAGGCAGGATGGATGTAAATCATCTTATGTAGATCATCCACCGTGGCTTGCATAGATATGGCCAAAATCAACATATGAATAAGGTCGCTAGCCTTTTCTCCTAAGATATGAGCACCAATAAGCTGCTTGGACTGCACATCAAAGATAAGCTTGACCATGCCGACTTCTGGGAGCATAGCCATCCCCATGGCAGAGCTGGCATACTCGTGCATGGCAACAACATAGTCATCACCCTCCGTTTTACCCATGAGCTGTAGCTCATCCTCTGTGATCCCCACTCCAGCAATTTGTGGTGTGGAAAATACTGCATGAGGCATAGGAGGATACGCTATAGGCGACTTTGACTGGCCGCCAAAACGCTGTCCAAACAAATACTCACCCTCAAAGTTAACACTATGACGAAACATATACTTGCCAACCACATCACCCAAAGCATATACACCTTGTTCATGGGTTTCCATATACTCATTAACTTTGATACTTCCTCTCTCATCCCTTTTTATAGAGGTGTGTTCCAAGCCCAAGTCATCACTATTGGGCGTCACTCCTGTGGCCACCAATAATGCCTCAGAAATAAGTACTGTTGTACCACCTTCTTTTTCTTGGATAGTGGTGTGAAACATGCCATCTTTGTACTCCACCTGTTGAGTAGAGGTATGCATCCTCACGTCGTACTTTCCACATGTATACTCCTCAAACCGATTCCGGATATCCTTGTCTTCTGCACGTAGTAGGCCTGAACGAGCAACAAACGTGGTCTTTGTACCTATGTTTGCATAAAACATCCCGAGCTCCATGGCAATATACCCTCCTCCTATTACTACAAGTGTTTTGGGCTGTTTATCATTATTGAGTGCCTCCGTACTGGTCCAATATGGAGTACCCTCCAAGCCTGGTATGGGTGCAATACTTGGCCGCGTCCCCGTGGCTATATAGATATTTGGAGCTGTCATGTGCACACCATCCACCTCTACCACATGAGGGGAAACAAATCGAGCATGTCCATGATAGTAGTCTACAAACTTGTGTTCAGCATAGGCCCTTTCTATTGATGATGAGTCAGCTTGGATACTTATATTCGTCCTACCTACCAAATCCTTCCAGCGAATACTATGATCGGTATTTTCTACGTCAATTCCATACTTTTTTAGATCCTTGGCATGTGTTAAGAGCTCACCGGGATAGATTAGCATCTTACTGGGAATACAGCCTCTATTAAGACAAGTCCCACCAAGATGGTCTTTCTCGATGATAGCAACCTTTTTACCTTGGTCTGCAGCAGGGCGCAACTTTGTACCACCTCCCGAACCAATGATAATGAGATCGTATTGCTGAATTGTCATGTGGGTATGGAAGTGATATAAAAACAACTACAGGTAGAGACATCATATCATGCCTCTACCTCATAGCTACGTATAGTATATTCAAATGACTACGCTAAATACTTCTCAAGCTCATCTGCCCCTCCTATGAGCTTACCATGAACAAATATTTGAGGGGTAGTGTTGGCACCAGAAACGGCTGAAAGCACTCGGGTAGGCACGTCCACTCCAAGCTCTATTTCTGTGTAGACCATACCTTTATCATCTAGCATTCCCTTCGCTCGAGCACAGTGTGTACATCCTTTCTTGCTAAACATAACAAGAGGCTCAGGGCGCTTTGCCTCTGGAGCTATGTAGTTGAGCATGGTATCTGCGTCTGATACTTCGAAGGGATCACCAGGAAGATTTGGCTCAATAAACATTTTCTCAACAATACCGTCCTTAACTAACATGGAGTATCTCCATGACCGTTTTCCAAATCCTAGGTCTGCCTTATCAACCAATAGTCCCATACCATCAGTAAAGTCACCATTTCCATCTGGAAGAAAGGTAATATTTGCTGCATCCTGATCCTTGTGCCATTCATTCATCACAAACGCATCGTTGACTGAGATACATACTATATCGTCTACTCCATGCTCTTTTAGCACACCAGCAAGCTCATTGTACCGTGGCACATGTGAAGTAGAGCAAGTAGGAGTAAATGCTCCAGGAAGAGAAAATACTACCACTGTCTTTCCTTTGAATATATCATCTGTGGTCGTATCTACCCAATCACCGTTGATACGGTTTCTAAAGGTAACCTGTGGAACTGCCTGACCTTCTTTGTTTTGAAACATAATGTATGTTTATGTAATATAAGTAATTTGAATATCTTTGACCTTTCCTTGCAGCTCTAAAGGAATATGGACGTTGCCCATATTGTCAGTGGGTATATCACGTACTCTCCCCGTGGAGCTATCCAATACATGATGATGTGCTGACATGTTTCCATCAAACCGTGCAACCCCATCTCCCACATACAGTAGTGTACACAATCCAACATCCGTAAATTTACGCAAGTTGTCATATACTGTAGCAAAAGACATTTTTGGGAAATCATCTCTTACCATAGCATACAACGCCTCCGCCGTAGGATGAGAACATGTGGAAATAAGAGCTTCATAGATCGCCTTTTTTTGTAAGGTAATGCGCATCTGCTGAGCCTTCATAACCTGTTCAAACCTCTGCATTGA
>JBBKXV010000126.1:0-1341 GCA_037969665.1 Candidatus Altimarinota bacterium | reverse complement strand
ACTCCAATACCAATAGTAATACCAAATACCGTTAAACTAGTTCGGACCTTGTTTCGTCTGAGTGATGAGATGGCGGTAGTGAGTGTATGAAACATATGCATGATGGATTATTCGTAGCGAAGTGCATCCATTGGGTCTAACTCAGCAGCTTTGCGAGCAGGATAGACTCCAAACACGAGTCCTATGGCAGCAGCAATACCAAACGATACAACAACAGCAATTGGTGAGACGATAAACTTATAGTCTGTATACCCAAGAGCTTGTACTACCGCATATATGAATGCCGCAAGTATAATGCCACCAAGCACACCAATTAGCCCCCCTATCAGTGATAGTATGATCGTCTCTATCAAAAATTGTGAGAGAATATCAGCACGCCTCGCACCGACAGCTTTTCGAAGCCCTATTTCACGCGTCTTTTCTTGTACCGCTATGAGCATGATATTCATGATACCAACACCACCGACAAACAGCGATATAGCAGCAATCCCTACCAAAAAGAACTTGAGCGCATCAGTAACAGTCTCAAGAATGCTTAATAAATCAGCAGTATTTCGCACAGAAAAGTCTTCCTCTCCATGTCTATCTATGAGTGTCTCTCGTATATCTAACTCTGTTGCATCAAGATATCGTTCATCTTCTATCAACGCACGGATAAAACTCACATGTCGAACCCCCATCATATCGTACTGGGCTGTTTGGAGTGGCATGAGCAGTGTATTGTCGACATCTTCAAAAAAGGTACTCCCCTTTGGTGCGAGTACGCCAATTACACGAAATCGTTTTCTGTCTATTTTTACTTCCTCACCAATCGGATCTACGGCACCAAACAAATCACTTGCTATCTGACTCCCAAGTACAAGTACACGATCACGCCCTTTGTTTTGCGTATCATTAAAAAATACTCCATTGGCAATGGTTACTTTTTCGATACGTTCATACGAAGCGCTCGCTCCTGTGAATGTTATATTCCTCTGCTCCGCCTCCCACTGCAATACACCACTACCAGTAATATACCCAGCAGCATCGGTGAGATGGGCAACATTATTTTTGTTGAGGAGTGCGTCTTTATCATCCTCTGTGAGTGTTGTCACAACAATACCAAGCGCTTGCGCTGGAGGGCCATTGGGATCACTCGCGCCAGCAAGCACGACTATCTGGTCTGTTCCACGCGTCTGTACAGCTCCTGTGATGAGAGATTGAGCTCCAGCCCCAGCAGACATGACAAGGATCACCGAACCAATTCCAATAATAAGACCAAGCGTGGTGAGGATAGAACGACGCTTGTTGATACGGAGGTTTTTAAAAGCAATAGTAATTGGTTGTAGCATGATACTAAAC
>JBBKXV010000125.1:0-5488 GCA_037969665.1 Candidatus Altimarinota bacterium | reverse complement strand
TTTTTTGACGAGGAGCTAGAGCGTATTGTCGAGGCTGATCCGCTCACAGGAGAGGTATTTGAGGAGCTAAAAGAAGTATTGATCTTTCCTGCCAGTCACTATGCTACACCTCCAGAGCGTGTCAGTCAGATTATTCCTGAGATAAGAACTGAGCTCGAAGACCGTCTCAAGTTTTTTGATAAGCAGCAAATGATCGTGCAAGCACACCGAATCAAGCAACGAACAGAGTATGACCTAGAGATGCTGGGAGAAATGGGATTTACTCAAGGTATAGAAAACTACTCAAGATATCTCGATGGACGAAAACCAGGGGATGCTGCTACCACTCTCATTGACTACTTTCCAAAAGACCTCCTCATGTTTATCGATGAGTCACATATCACCATTCCTCAAATAGGTGCCATGTACAATGGAGATAGGGCCAGAAAAGAGTCACTAGTGAGTCACGGCTTTAGACTACCCAGCGCCTTAGATAACAGACCTCTCAAATTTTCAGAGTTTGAGACAAAGATGAATGACGTGATCTTTGTTTCTGCAACACCAAGCAAGTATGAAGCAGCCAACCAAGAAAATGTAGCAGAGCAAGTCATCAGGCCAACAGGTCTCCTTGATCCTAACATTACTATCAAGCCCATTGCAGGTCAGATTGATGACCTTCTTATTGAGCTCAGAGCCACTATTGCTAAGGGTGAGAAAGCACTTATTACCACACTGACAAAGCGTTCAGCAGAGGAGCTCAGTGACTACTTTTTAGAGCTAGGTCTCAAGGTAAAGTACTTGCACTCCGATATAGATACCGTGGAGCGTATAGAGATCCTCCGTAGTCTGAGAGAAGGCAAGATTGATATTGTCATTGGTATCAACCTTTTGCGAGAGGGATTGGATCTTCCAGAAGTTTCCCTCGTTGCCATCATTGATGCTGATAAAGAAGGATTTTTGCGTAGTGAAACGTCACTTATGCAAACTATTGGTCGAGCTGCCCGTAATGTCAACGGTCGCGTGATCATGTATGCCAATAAGGTGACAAGATCTATGCAGCTAGCCATCGATGAAACAGCAAGACGTAGAAAACTACAGATTGCCTACAACAAAAAGATGGGCATCACTCCAAAAACAATTATAAGTAAAATCAAGGATATTGGATTTGAAAATAAGGCTGATAAGAAAAAGAGAGTTGATGAAATCAAAGCTATGTCACCGGCTGGATTGCGTAAGAAAAAGGCAAGACTCGAGATCGAAATGGATATGTATGCTGCCAACCTTGAGTTTGAACGTGCTGCCGAGGCTCGAGATGAGCTAGAAATTGTAGTGGAGTTGCTCAAGGGGTAGGGGAGAACTACTTACCCTCTACTCTTGGCAATACAAAGGTGCCACCTGCCTCTACATGGTTTGAGTACTCACCTGTGTGGCTAGCATAGTAGTCAATAATACTGTCTTGTATTCCATCTTTCCACTCATCTCCGTAGATGTTTTTGAGATGACGGAGGTGTGCTTGCGATACTCCTTCGCCCTGCCGGATGATGACGGTATCTAACCTTTTCACAAAGGTCGGTATATCACTCACGCCTCTATTCATGGCACCTCTCACAAGGGTCTCCATACGGCGTGGCGTAATAGTACCAAGGCTTTTCACTTTTTCTACCCAGTTGAGTAGGCTTGCGAGCTCTTCGGAAGTTGCTGCCGTAATAAATATTGAGGTGGATGGCATAAGAGTGGTCTTGGTCACCAGACTTTTTAAAAAGTTATGTGTAGTTACCTCCATATTCTCTTGCTGAGAATTCCTTACCTCTGCTGTATTACTTGCGGACCGTGATATACTTTCCTTAGCTCCTCTTTCCAGCGGCTGAATGACCTGACTTACAATACTAGAGGTGGTGAGCAATAACGTGCCCGTAAGTGCTGCTGTTCGAAGTAGTCCTTTCTTTGGTATAGCCATAGAAAATGGCACTATGCTTTCTATTTTCTTTTTTATGCCTTGTCTCAGCTTATTTACCCTAGGCACAGAGTGCTCTCTTTCTATTGTTGTATGAGGTACTTTTGACAGGACGGACATGCCCGTGAGTCCCAGTAGTGGGGAGGAGGAAACTACGGGTGCCTCAGCTTTTTTCTCAGGAACAGGATACTCTTGTATGGCAGAAAAAGGCTTAGTGGCATACTGAGAAAGATCCTGTACTACTTTTACCCCAAAGTATGACTCCACCTGTCTCAATATATCCACCAAGTCAAACCTTGAAATACTATCTTGTTCCATCTTATCCAAAAACACGTCTAGTGTTTTGATACCACATTTCTGAACTAACTCGGGGTGTCTCGCGGCAAGTACCTTGATCAGGTAGTGGATATTTCTACGACTACTGAAGTCAAGATGCTCTAATAAGAACGTGGTTGATGGCATCACAGTATTACACTTTTCTTCATACATAAATATAGTAGTAGAAAAGCGTACCTCTGCCATGGAGAGTAGGTGCTGCAATTGATCTGTATTGATCCTCCCTATGACAATATCCTGTAGTAATGCCTGAGGATTTCTCACGCCAACTGCCTTAAGCCATCCAACATAATACGTACTAATGTATGTGAAGAGGTAGTAAATATCCTCTCTCTTCGTCATATTTAGTGCTCTAACAACATCACCGATATTATGATGAACTCGGTTTATCCCCCGGCTTGTTGCTAAGCTTGCTGTATGCTGCTCGGCCTCTACTTGCCGTATTAGTGACACTATACGCGCGCTGGAAGCGTATCCTGATAAGATCTCTTTTAAAAATACTGGCGGTTGTTCTACTCCAAGGCTTTCTAGGTAGCCCGGGCGAAAATTCATAAGGTCTTTAAAGAAAATATATACATTTCTTGATAAGGTAAAGTCTACAGGAGTTTTGGCTGTATATGAGAGCTCATCATGGGTAATAGTGTCAAAAGTAGCACTATTCTTTTCACTTACTAAGCTTACTCCATGGATGCGTTCAATGGACCGTATGACCTTGAGTAACGTTGAGCTTGGAATAGTCTCTGCACGCATAGCAGCAATAAACTGCTGAGCAGATATAGGTAACGTATCTAGAAAACTCTTATCATGTAACATATATAACTCAATGAAATGATAGACATTACATCGGTGATTAAAGTGATCTGAGGTGTAAACAATGCTCGACAAGTGCTCCATAGACTTTGCCGCAACACCTAACTCTTTTCTCTTATGTTCTGTAAACAGCACTTGTACAATGAGTCTTTCCGGCAAGGAGAGGTCAGAAAAGTTAATATATGTTTCTGTGTGCGGGAGGAGGTGGGAGATTGATTCTATTTCAGGATGTTCAAGTTCTTTCTTTGCGAGTAAGCACCGCAGTGTCCACATTTCATAACGTATACCTTTTCCTGCGTGATGCTGATTATGTAATACATCCGGTGAACAACCATGGCAGTCGTGCAAATACTGTTTTAGCAAAACAATATCTTGTAACACTTCTATTTTTAGCTCCTCAACCATTTCTTGCTTTGCAGCTCTACCACATGTTGGGTATGATGTCAGTAATGATATAATATTCCACTGGTGTAAGCTGCCTTCTCTCATCGAAGGTGGGACAATTCTGTTGAGGTATCTCGCAGTAATACTCTCATTTGTCATTTGTGATGACATACAAATACTGACTAATAGCCTTTCTTGTTTAGAAAGTGATGCAATATCGAATATATCATCCTCAAGAAGATCTATTGTAATAGATTCTTCTTGAGTTGCTTGAATAGTAGAAAAAGTCCCGTCTGGGCTCATGGTGACTGTGATTGTATTGTACAAATGTACAGGCACTCTACAATTTCTTTACATTTTTACAAGTCGTTTTACTATTCTGGGATATACTACATATGTCCCCTCAATTTTTCCTTCTACAAGAGGTCAATGCCATCTAGGGATGTTACTCCTTACTTTTCTTTGGTACAACACCAAAGTAATGAGCCTTACTTTGCATCAAACCTCCCATAGCAATGATTGCTAGTGCACCAGGAATCAGATTGAGATATGGGATGGCACTCAGTATACCAAGAAGAAGTGCACCTATGGCTAGTCGTAGTACGACCTTACTCTTTGAGTCATGCTCCATTGGCTTGAGAACAAACCCTCCAATATAGAGACTCACCAATCCACTCGTAAATAGGAGCACCACTATATACAAGAGTAAGATCATGATTGCTGTTGGTATGGTAAAGAACGCAATGATAGAAAAGAATGAAATCACTGGTACCACAATAAGAAATACGATCCCATTGGCCAGTGACGCCAGGGGTTTATCGCGCATATATCCAGTCTTTTCTGTTAACAGCTTTGGAGCAAACAATATGGTTACCAATCCCATGATCAAGGAAGAGAGTGTGATCCATAGCCCATGAGTTAATAGATCATCTAGTGTTTGAGGGGCTACCTCGTACTCAACACCTTTATGCTTTGTAAATGTTCCACTCACAATATCTGGCGTTATCTCCATTGCAGAATCTGCCGTATAATCGAGATCTCCATGTACTTTAAAGTCGGATCTTCCTCGTATACTCACAGCAGAAAGCACTAGATTGCCAGTATGTTGTCCTCCGATGACGAGGTCTTCTGCGTTAACGCGCATATCACCTGTGGTATCTCCAAGCAGTGAGATGTTACCTCCTGTGACCATAATAGATCCAGAGCTACTGGCAGGAGAATTCATCGTTAACTCACCTGTGGCTAAGATAAGATCACCATCAATATGTCCGTCTTTGATCATTGTCTTTCCACTTGCAGCCCGGAGGTCACCCATGATATCTGCGTTGATAGTTAGCTCACCTGAGGCAGCAGTGAGATCCCCATGTATTACCTTGTTGATTACCACGCTTCCACCAAAAACAATAACGTCACCATACACCTCCGCATTGACTTCTGTTGCTCCAGAAAAAATGTAGAGGTTTTCTTGCTGGACCTCATCAATGATCACTGATTCAGACTCCAGAGTTGCGGCAGAGACATTCGGAATAAGTAGCAACGCTGCTATAGACAATACGATTCCTTTTTTCATAACTTTTATTTAAAAAATACTTGATAGTGATAACATTATCACCTATACTCTAAATTGTAATCAGATAACAACACATCACACATGAGCCACACACTTTTCATCAGACCGACATTTCAGTCCACACTGTTTGCATCAATGTTTTTAAAGTTGTTATCTACATCACTAACTATCTTACCACAGGGTAGTTCTCCGTCAAAATCCGGAGACATTTTTCTAGAAGAGTACAGCTGGGAGCACCTCCTTATAGAGTACGAGAGAAAGTTTGAAAGGGTAGAGTGGTTTCATCAGTTTCAAGAGCATGAAGAAGAGATAGAGCAGGCCTTTGACCAACTATTGGGACAACATGGTTATAAACATGCACTCCTACAGGCAGGAAATCTTCACACTGCAATTCTCTCAAATGACTCTACTATCAAGGCTACTAAAGAGCTTTTGACTCAGGCTAAGCTACAACC
>JBBKXV010000124.1:0-4046 GCA_037969665.1 Candidatus Altimarinota bacterium | reverse complement strand
TGATTGTTGTATTAAGACATAGTCCTGCATAATGTAGCAGAAAGCATTGAAAATGGCGAATAGAGAATTACGAATAGCGAGAGGGGGTCGTCATCCTGAATATAGTTCAGGACCTCATGATTCGTCCTATCGCATTGCTAGCCTATGAATGCTGGTAGTAGCAACGAGGGGATCCTGAAACAAGTTCAGGATGACGAGGGAATACACTATTAACTCCTTAACTAAAAAAAGAGCCCCCAGCATAACGCCAGTGACTCTCTTTTCAACTTTAGGGTGTACCCGAAGTAGTACGCCTCTTACTTCGACATTTCCATCAAGATCTTTACCACCTCAGCTCTTGTGATATCTTGACCTGCCTTAAACTGTTTCAGACCTCCCTCAGAGTATCCTTCGACAATATCATTTGCCCATGCATAGTAGACATACTTAGCAAACCAGTCTCCAATAAAGGTGTCTTCAAACTGTACATAACTATAAGTAGGAAACTGTGCTCTCCAAGCTGCAAAGTTTGCTTCAAAGTCATCAGAGGTATTACCAGACTTTTGATATGCCTCGAGGATGATCTTGAGTGCCTCTGCTCTGTTGATGTTGTTGTTTGGCTTAAAGGTACTGTCTGCATATCCATTGATCACTCCTGCTTTTGAGGCAAGGGCAACCACACTTGCAAACCAGTCTCCACTTCGCACGTCCACAAATTGCGTACCTGCTGCAGAAGCTGGAGCCGTCACTTCAAAGGCAGTTGTTGCCATCTTGGTGAGCTCAGCTCTCGTCACTGCCTCATTTGGGAAGAATCTTCCAGCAAACTTACCACCTACGATACACTTTGTACGTGCAGCGTTGATATAGCTCTCTCCCCAATGTCCATCAGTGTCTGTAAATGGCTCCGCTGGAGTACATACTTCTGTCCCCTCCGTCGTAGTCGTCGTTACCGTATGAACAGTATCTCCTGACCCGAGGATAGCCACTGCGAGCATATAGCTGGTCGCTGAGGTACTTGTAATGGTAATAGGAGAGGTTTGACTAGATCGTGGTAGTCTTATCCACTCACCTGAAGCCCTGTCCAACATACATGGAGAGATCTCTGACAGTGTCTTTCCTGATGGTGCAGCCGGTAAACTAGCTGCGTCATGCAAGAATGTCAGTGTCATTGGTTGAGTTGTACCAGACACCATCTTATCTTCTACATCTCTAAACTCTAAGCTATACACATTTCCTAGAGGAAGTAGCGTCTTCTTTACCTCATCATAACCAGTAGCCGTAGATACCTGTTGAATGTTAAAGCTCTTTACTCCTACAGTCCCTCCTGCTGGCAATACCATCTTAAACTTACCATCATCAGAAGTCAGCGACTGTGCTGCTGCTACGTCACTAGTAGCTGTCTGATTTGTCTTTAGTTTTCCATCCTTATCATATGACTTCACCACTGTAGTTGCCTTTCCATCCTTGTCTGTTGTCACGATAGTCTCAGTATAGCTACCATCAGCTGCATAGACATATGTGGTGAGGTCCTTAGACCCATCTGCATAGGTAGATAAGATAGTGATAATACGACCCTTGTCATCATATGTCGTGACAATAGTCTTAATGACCTTACCATCTGCATCTTTAAAGACATCTGTTCGCACCTTACCACCACTAGTCGTTGAGGCTTCATTGGTACCAACGGTGGTACCCTGATTTGTTGCAATTAACTTTTGGTATACGGTATCACCACCTTGTGCCTTTGTAAGATAGAGTGTGGACTTGGCAGTATCATAGAGATCTGCTTTTTTATACATCTTAAGGGTATCCACAGTCACATCAGCAAACTCTACATTATCTGCGAGTGTAAAAACCACCTTTGCCACATCCTCCTTTGGGCTTGTGAAGTCTGACCCCTTTTCCATGGCAAAGTATAGTGTACCTGTTTCTTTACCAGCACTATCTTTCATCACGGTAGAAAAACTAGAGTCCACAGAAATATTTGCAGAGACTGTTTTTAAAGCATCGCCTATGCTCGTAGCACTAAGCTTTGTTGCATCATAGGTCATCACACCATCCACTCTGTCTGCCTTGGCAGTGGTGTCAGTATGTGCTGCTATATATACGTTTAGCAGTTTCTTTCCATTACTATCTGCTGTATCTGACCTGAGGGATACTCCTTGCTTTGCAGTGAGTACCTTACCTTCTGTGGTGGTCTGCTCCATACCTAGGTATAGTCCAGCATCTTGCTTGGCATAGGGCGTACTAAGTAAACTTGATTGGAGAAATCCTCCAAGAGGAGAAATGGCAGCGAGTATCACGATCAGGGCTGTTGCTCCTGCTACGATCCCAGCTGTTTTTTTTGTTTTCGTGTTCATGGTTCGTACGAATTAGTATAACAAGTAATTATTTAGTATTTGAGATATTCTTTGATATCCGCCACCTTTGCTGCACTGAGCTTGGCTGCGATGGACTCCTTGAGTGATTGGATCTCTGTATTTCCGCTTGGGTAGATAATTGTACCAGCCTTCGCAGCGTTAAAGATTATCTCATCACTTCGACCCACCTTACCATCTCCATTGAGATCGGCATTTGCATCAGCGTAGTATGGCTCCACCATGTAGCTCTCTGTTACCTGAGACTTATTGTCAGATAGTCCTAGGGTTTCAGATAGTAGCTTATAGGTACCGATAGGTAGCTTGGCTAGCGTAGCATTGGCTTGGCTCTTTCCCTTTGAAAGGAGGTCACTAAAGATCATATGGGTACCACGTGGTAGCTCAGAAATATACTTAAATGTAGAGTCTGATGCCCGCGATAGTGTATACTTCGCCGTTGCTGACGTAGCCACATCGCTCAGTACTGCCGCCGCCTTTTGAAGCATGTCGATGTTGTCCACCGGCGACTTCGGCTTCTTGATAGGGTTTACCGTAGTGTACTCACCTGCGTTTCCTAGATCATCCTTTGAGGAGACCTTGAGCACGTACTCGTGACCTGACCTCAGTGCTAGTCCAGACATCTCGTAGCTATATGTCCCATCATCTCGCAAAGTCACTGCTGTGACGTCTCCCTTTTCACCACTGGTGGTGTTGACTGCCTGTACCTTGAGCTCAGATACTACTCCTTGGTTTTGATCCTTGGCAGTGAAGTTCCATAGGGCTTTATTGTCTACCACAGCTACTTGCGTAGGTAGGACTTCAGGAGCTTTGTTATCATGGATTATTGTCTTCTTGTATACTGTTTCCTTGTTGTTTGCATCCTTTAGCGTGATCACCACTTCGTTGGCTTTATTTGCCTCCAAGGCGATCTCTGGGGTTGAAAACGTAGTACCATAGTCTGCCTTTGCACGTTGTCCTGAGGCTTTTTCTGCTCCTGCGATGGCGACTTTGTATGTGACGTTATCACCTGTTGAAGTCACTTTGCTTATTGGTAGTGTGATCTTTGCCTCTTTTGTACGCAGTGCAGTTGTTGGCATCTCGAGTGATGCACCATCTATAGTCACTGTGAGTGTATATGGACCAAATGCAGTACCTATCTTGTTGCCAGTGGCATCATAAAAGGTGATGTAAAAGTCTGTATGAGCACCTGGCTCGAGATAGATTGTGCCACTATATGGATGCTTCGCACCCTCTACACTGTTTTCAGTGATGGTGTAAAATATCTCTCCAGTACTAAATGTAACGTTTAGTGGGATGGTTGTAGTAGTAGAAGACCCACTAAGTGTGATAGGTGTACCTCCTGTGATGGTAGGAGTTGTCACTACGACTTCCACTTCTCGCTTTAGTTCAAACTTTCGTCCAGTGTTTTTATTACCCACCTTATCCTCTGCTCGTACGCAGAGGTACTTTGACCCTGCCTCTATACTTGTAATAGCAAATGAAGAAAGACTTGCCTCTGGCACAGACTTCCACCCATTGGTTACATCAGCACATTGCCCTGTGAAACTACCACTTGTGTACTCGAGTGTTTTACATCCAGACTCACTATCTGTACAAGTAATTGGTATATTCACTGCACTTTCTGTGATGAGAGCTGGTACGACTGCTGTAACCGCAGGTGGTGTCTGATCCAACTTAATTGTTTTTGTC
>JBBKXV010000123.1:0-5167 GCA_037969665.1 Candidatus Altimarinota bacterium | reverse complement strand
ATATACTTGTGGCTGAGACATACCGTTGTATCTGTAGTGCCTTGTAGTCGCACAGCTTGGAGCAACAGAAATGACATCATTTGTTTTTCCAGCTGTTCCACCGTGAACCATGATCTCATTACTAGATAATTGAATGGCTGTATGCCACGCTCTTGCAGTAAGTGCACCAGTACTCCCCGAAATTTTTGTAAATGAAGAAGTCTGTGGGTTAAAGATTTCTACCGTTGAAAGTGCAACATTAGATGCACCTCCACCCATGATGACCACTCGTCCATCAGCAAGTGTTGTGGTAGACATACCATACCTTGCATCCTGAAGATCCTTGGATGGGGTATTACATCTTCCTGTTGTGATATTTCGTCCTGAGGTACACAGATCCTCAAATGTATTTGTAACTGGGTCATAAAGCTCCACCTCAAATCTTGCTTCTGAGAGAAGTATAGAGTCAGCATTTGTTTTTCTTCCACCTAAAATCAATACCTTACCATAATTATTATAGTGAGATCCACCTGCCTGATTATCAGTAATTTCCACAGCCTCAAAGTCTGACCTATTAAAGATCATGTTTCCTGGAGTTGGTTGAAAGACCTGCGTGTCAAATAGCTCTACATCACGTAAAATTGGATTTTCTTCATTTCGTCCTCCAATAATTACTATTTGATTATTGCTCGTAGTCGCTCCATTCGCAATTACTCTTGGTAGCTTATGGAGAGTTGCACCTGCTCTATTCGTTGTTAAAATATCTCCGGATACGCTACCAAATGTCCCAGAAGCAATATCAAACTGCTCATATGAGTATAGTGCATTCCCATTAAGGTCCTGACCACCAAAGATATATGCCGTAAAGTTTCCTATAAGTGAATCTTGATTAGCCACAATTGCACTTGCCCCCTTTCGAGATGTACTCATTGTCTTTACCGCACCTGATGGTGCACTAGCACTATAAGATCCGACGTTTTCTATAATTACTGCAGTATTTGATAACTGAGTGGCATTCTTTTGTCCTCCTGTAATTAATACTCTCGGATCTGACCCTGTCACATCAATATTGACGTGAGTAAAGTCAAGTCTACCTTCTGCCTGAATACTTCCACCTGCTCCAGCAATACTTGCAGACTGAAAGCTATTTGTATTTACATCATAAAACTCTGAACTAGTAAGCGCAATAGGAGCAGCAGCAGCAACATTTGACGTTCCTCCTAAGAAAAGCACTTGACCATTTGTACCAGCATTAGCATAGGTATATGCAGCATGTTTTGCACGAGCAGTAGTCATTGCATTGGCTGGAGCAGACAACATCACATTATTTGCCACATCAAAACGCTCTGCAGTATTCATGAGAGATGTCCCATTGCTACCAGCAGCAATCAATACAATGTTACTTCCTGGATTAATAGGATTATTATAGGTATTTACTGTATGGTATTCTCTTGCAGTTGCTAGAGCTGGCAATGCCAATGCACCATTTCTCGTTTTAAATGTATTATCTGATGGGTCATAGATTTCCATTGTATTGGTCAATGACGAAGAGCTCGTCCTACCTCCAACAATGAGCAATCTACCAGTACCATCATTTAATGGTACCATCGCATGATTTACTCTCGGCACTTGCATCTGCGACGGAAGCGTTGTGAATAACCCCGTCTTAGGATTGTAGAGCTCTGCACTAGAAAGTGGAATCGTACCATTGGTACCTCCAATCACAAGTACAAATCCTTTGTAACTACCACTAGTCAGCACTGTGGAAGTGTACCCCTGACGAGCCTCAAGCATCTGACCTGGAGCAAGTCTTGTTTCTAAATACCTTGCTTGAGTCTGGATCAGTGGTGTCACTGGACCAAGTAAGGTGGAAAGTAGGAAAACTCCTACTACTAGTCCCCGAAGGGCCTTTCTGGTGAACCCAGGGGCTCGTGTTGCTGCTTTCATCTGTATTTTTGTTTTGATGTAAAATATTTTGATTATATTTTGACCCATTTCTTAAAAAAGGTGTCATAGTAGTATATCACTCTTCCATAAATAAAAAGGTAAGGTAATCTTTACGAGTTATGTGAAGTATGTTTTGGGGAATGCAGAAAAACTGTAATATTACACAGAGTATACTCACCTGTAAGTATATAAACTTAAGGTATCGTCTATCAACAATACATTGTAGCAGTACCTTGAAATGTAGATGCTGCCAATGTTACTATTATGGGATTCTACACATAAATAGTGTGTCACTATCTAGGGGGAATACTGTAATAAGGTATACCTAGGATAAGGTAATGGGCTCATAATTAATATTACTGTATTGCAAATTTTACAGGGAAATACACTATACCACCTTCCACCTGGTCACTGGCTCTAGGTGCCTATCTCGGAGTGTAAACCCTGCTGCGAGCTTATGGCCTCCTCCCCCGAACTCTCCTGCTATAGCATTAACATCTACGTCTTCACTATGCGTTCGAAATGACCCCTTTACATTACCTAGACCATCCTCTGAAAGAAGCATGCAAACTCTATTATCTGCAGTATTCATGAGATCTACAAGACCATCCAAATCCTCCTTTCCCGCTCCTGTTTCTGCATAATCTTGTGTATTGACAAAAGATACCAGGGTCTCTGCATCCTTCATATACATACGGTGCATGACCCGCCCCCATAGTTTAAGCTTACTTACACTATTTTTCCGAAAAAGCTCCTCTGCAATCTGAGCTTGCGCTGCACCTGCTTCCAAGAGCTCCGCAGCTACTTCATAGGTACGTGGCGTCGTATTTGGGTGAATAAACCCTCCACTATCTGTATAAATACTCATAAGCATATGTCCAGCCATTGCTGGTGTAATCTTTCCTCCCACATGTCCGAGTACCTGGTGAAGCATCATAGAGCATGATGTACTGGTAACGTCTATGGCATTGATAGTCCCATAAGAGGTATTAGAAATATGGTGATCTAAATTAACCCACGGAAGAGAACGCGCAAACAATGTCACCTCCTCATTGGTTTTTGCAAAAAGATGCGGTACTGCTGTATCTGATGTCCAAATGGCGTCAATGGTCGCAGGGTCAAACGTATGTACAAACCTATCTGTCCACGGCAAAAATAAAAATTTTTCATCAATAGGATAAGGACTATATAATATAGCCTTTTTTCCCAATTGTTCCTCAATATACATTGCCAAGGCAACGTTGGTACCGATGGTATCTCCGTCTATATTTTTGGGCCCGAGAAGTAGAAAACTGCTATGCTGTGCAAAAAACTCTGCTATTTGGTCTAGGATTACTCTATCTATCATAAAAATCACATACGTAAGTAGTTGAATAGTTTTATTGTGATTTTTGTTTTTGGATCGAAAAATACCATAAAAAAGGATAGTGTGCAAGTCACTCTCCTTTTTTATATTTCACCTATAGATACTAGATCTTGAGGGCACCTTCAGGAAGTACCTTTTTTGCTTTTGGTGCATCAAAGGCTATCAATGCTGACACCTTTTCAGAGATTTCCATTTTTCTTAACATCACCTGCGGCTTACCTCCCTTGGTAGTTACCTCAACAATCACAGCATCTCCCTCATCAATCTTTCCATCAATGATTAAGTCCGTAATAGGATCTTCTACCACCTCTTGAAGTTTTCTTTTCACAGGACGTGCTCCATATATTGGATCATAGGCTAAGGTAGCTATCTCCATCACTGCAGCCTTGGATGCAAATAAGGTGAGACCTCGACTTCGTAGTCTCTCCTGTATGTACCCTAACTCCAACTTTACTATTTCTTGTACATGTACCCTTTCTAGTGGCTTAAACACCACCACCCCATCTAGCCTGTTAAAGAGCTCTGGCTTAAACGACTTTTTAACCTCACCTATAACATCTCTCTCAATAGTCTCAAACTCAGCCTTGGTAGTTTCTCGAATCTCGCTGGTTTCCCCCTTGAGTGAAAACCCTATAGTTTTGACCTGCTTAGCAAAACGCTCCGCACCTATATTGGAAGTCATCACGACAATGGTATTTCTAAAACTAACTCTTCTACCTTTTCCATCGGTAACATATCCATCTTCTAGTATCTGTAATAATACATTTCTTACATCTGGATGAGCCTTTTCTATCTCATCAAAGAGTACAACGGAATAAGGCTTCCTTCTCACTGCCTCTGTGAGTTGTCCTCCCTCATCATATCCAACATACCCAGCAGTAGCACCAAGCAATCTTGAAACATTATGCCGCTCCATCATTTCAGACATATCAAACTTGAGCAGTGCCTTTTCATCATCATATACTTCCTTTGCCAAGGCTTTAACCAATGCAGTTTTACCTACACCTGTAGGTCCAAGAAAAATAAAGGAACCAATAGGTTTTGCACCATCTGAAACCCCTACTCTTCCTCTTCTGATGGCCTGAGCGATCTTTTTTATAGCCTGGTCCTGACCAATAATCTTACTGTTCAGTAATAATTCTAGATCACGAAGCTTTGCCACCTCTGCTCCAATCAATTTGTGCACAGGGACACCCGTCATCTTAGAAACCACTGCGGCAATATCTTCCTCAGTGACCTTTGGTCGCCTTGATGGTGGAAGTGCCTTACTCTTTTTCATGGACTCTATCTTTTCTGAAATCATGACTTCCTTATCTCGTAATTTTCTTGCCTTTTCAAAATCCTGACTAGCAACAGACTTTTCTTTTTCACTAATGATATTTTCAAGATCTGTTTTCAGCTTCTTTATTTTATCCATATCTTTTCCTCCACGAGAAAGTCCTTTCACTGCACAAGCCTCATCTAACACATCAATTGCCTTGTCTGGAAGAAATCTATCTTGGACATAGCGGTGAGATAAATGCACAGCAGTTTTCAGTGCCTCATCAGTAATATTTTGATTATGAAATTTCTCGAAACTATCTCGTAAACCATTTAACATCTCTACAGAAACTGCTTCCGTCGGCTCATCTACAGGAACCGGTTGAAATCTCCGCTCAAAGGCATGGTCTTGTTCAATATGTTTTCTATACTCCTTAATAGTTGTTGCTCCGATAATCTGTAACTTATTTCTACCAAGAAGTGGCTTGAGCATATTTGCAGCATCCAAAGAACCCTCTGCAGACCCCGCCCCTACAAGTGTATGTAGTTCATCAACAAATAAGATGATCTCATTTCCACGTTCACTAGCTTCATCAAGTACCTGTTTTAACCTTG
>JBBKXV010000122.1:0-11969 GCA_037969665.1 Candidatus Altimarinota bacterium | reverse complement strand
CGTGCTCCTTAAGCCACTCGGACACCTCTCCATAGATGTTACCTCGCTATAGTAACGTATATTTTCTGATGTTCAAGCCCAGCTTGATTTTTTACTGTATTTTTTATCAGATCATCATATAATTCAAGATATAAAATTGATGAACCAACAGAATATATGAACAACTATAATATCAGTGATGTAGAAGCGGCAGCATATGTACCGTTGATCAAGCTAATGAAACAAAATGGCAAAGAGGAAGTACTACAGCATATCTACCACCAGCTCATCAGTGGAAATATTGATCAGATCGAAAACAACATTTCACATAAATTAGTAGAACTAGGTATCACGCATCAAGATAAATTTAAAAAAGCGTTTTTACGAGATCTCACCGATTACTTTGCAGTGCGCATCTCAGTATAATCACATCATTGTGCTTAGTATCCATCCTCTCACACACTTCTAGCCCCACCCCTAACGCCTCACGCTCTAACTCTCCCTCAGCAAAACCATAGTAGTATCGATCCCCTTTCTTTCCCTCATTATCCGTAAAGGGCATATTGTATACACCATCTCCCATATACTCTGCCTTGGTAAGCCCCTTCATGGCCTCTTCCTTCCAATTGGTCATACAGAGCAGTCCACCATCATTGAGAGACTCCTTGCATAGCTCCAGACAGCGTAGCCTATCCTCCTTTGTCAGTAAGTGATGAAAAGAAGCGATCATACATACTACATCGACCCTAGTAGCACTCACCGGAAAGTCTTGTAAGTACCCCTCCACAAATGTATGAGAAACCCCCACATCATGATGCCTCCGCCTTGCCTCTTGAAGCAGCTGATTCGAAAAATCTATGCCTGTATACTGGCTCACCTCTTTACCATGCTCCGCAATATAGCTCAGCAACCTCCCCTCTCCACAGCCAAGATCTAAGACAGAGCAACCAGGCGAGAGATGACCAAAGAAAAAATCAAACTCCTGAGTCCACATCTGCTTGCCACAGCGCGTCTCCGCAAATTTTTTACTGATCAGGTTATACGTAGCCTGATTGGTCAACTCCCTCTCACCCAAGGGTGCATTGCTTCTCATCATTTTTTTCATATACTATCAATATCATATGTCGTACCAACCATGCAACATCTCTCTCTATTACTCATCAGCGGTATCTGTACTTTACTCTCACTAGTAGTAGTACTCAAGGTCTTCCCTCTCATGGGACTCGTGGATCGACCGTGGGACTATGGGCTTGATCGCGCACCTATACCTTATCCCGCAGGTGTCGTCATCTACATCGTGTTTTCACTCCTAGCCTTCCTCTTTTTTCCTCATACCAAAGAGCTCACGGGCATGATCATCGCTGGAGGTATTCTCACACTATACTCAGCCTTTGACGACCGCATGAGATTTAAAGCGGGCAGTAAGATATTTCTCCATCTCATCGTAGCGGCAATAATAGTCATCACCGGCACGGGGATCGAGGTCATCAGCAATCCCTTTGGTGGAGTCTTTGACCTGACACTATGGAGTATTCCCCTACAGTTTTTTGGACATACCTATACACTCATGCCACTGGCAGATGGGTTTACCATCCTGTGGATCTTTTTTGTCATGAACGCCATCAACCTTCTCGATGGTATCCCTGGACTAGTATCAGGAGTAGGAAGTATCGCCTCAGCAACGCTATGGGGACTAGGTATCCTCCTCGTCTTGAGCCCTCACACTACTCCACTAGAAAAAGAAGCAGCCATGCACTTTAGCCAGCTTGCTATACTACTCCTAGGAACACTCCTCGTCTTTAACCGCTTTGATATCTTTCCAGCCAAGGTCATCATCGGAGACAGTGGAGCTATGTTTATAGGATTTATCCTTGCACTCCTCTCCATCTACTCAGGAGGAAAAGTAGCCACAACGCTCATCGTCCTGGGACTCCCACTAGTAGACATGGTCTGGGTGGCCATCAGACGCATCATGAGAGGCGAGTCACCCCTCAAGGCAGATAGTAACCACTATCATCACAAGCTCCTCAGACTAGGGCTATCAGAGAAACAAGTGCTGTATAGCATGTATGCTATTAGTACACTACTTGGAGGTGCATCACTCATCCTACTACTCTACTTTCAATCACTAGGAAAATACATTGTCTTCGCACTGATATTGATCCTCATCACAGTGACCAGTATCTTACTCATCAAACACGAACAGGATGAGAAAAGAGGGTTTTAAAGGAATAGCAAGAAAGCCAAACAGCAAATAACATAACACGTCATCCTGAATGTAGTTCAGGATGACAATCTTCTTAACTCCTCAACTCTTTAACTATTAACTTCTTAACTTTTTAACTCCTTAACTAAAAAAAGAGCCCGCATAAAGCAGACTCAATTCATCCATTCATTAACTCATTAATTCCTTAATTACCTAAAACTCTCCACTAAAATTATAATCCACTCCACCAGAGCCTCCACTACCTAGTCCAGTGGTTCCTCCTTTTCCACCGAGTCTATCAATCAAGGTCTGTATACTCGCGATGATTTCATCAAAGTCTAGCAACTCTCCTATCACGTCTAGGCCAAACAATTGTCCCACGAGCGAGACTAAAAAAGTCGCCAAGATAGTTACCACAAGCCCGATAATAGCATGACGTATCGTTCCTGTAGCTGTTTTTACCTTTGTTTCATCTCCTCCAGAAAAGATTAGTCGAAATCCACCGTAAAACACAAAAACCACTGACAGTATAAATGCAGCCAAGATCGCATAGGCAATCACCTTATTGATCATATCAACAGGAGTTGCATTTGCCTCAACAAAGTTGAGCTGCGTCTGAAGGTAGTATAATGGTAACATTTTTATTTGTGCTTTATGTGGCAAAGAAACTGCTTCCTATCAGTATACATGACTTAGTCTGTTTTTTCCATGACTTTCATGCTGAGATGTTCTCCGGTCTTGCTCCCCAACATCTTGAGTAACGTCTTGAGCGCCTCTACATTTTTACCTCCTCTTCCTATGATTTTACCCATTTCTGAAGGATCTACATGCACAGAATACAGCGTACCTTGTTCATCTACCTTGCATTCTATAGTATACAACTCTGTACTAGGCAACAACTCTCCTAGTACATGATGCAAAAATGTTTCACCTTGAGTCATATCACAATGGTATTCAAGTAGTAGTATATTTACGCTGCTGGTGCCTCTTCTTTCTTTTTATAATCAGCACGCTTGATAAATTTTTCCATATCCTTCATACCTGCCTTTTGGAAAATTCGAGCTACAGTAGTTGTAGGCTGAGCACCATGCCCGATAAGCTCTACTACTGCCTCCTTATCCACTTCCAATGCCTTTGTATGTGGATCATAGACACCTAGCTTTTTTTGGAACTTACCTTTTACAGCTCGTGCCTGCTCAGCAACTACTACCTTAAACTTTGGCTGTCCCTTTCTTCCTGCTCTCACTAGTCGTATTCGTAACACAACGTAATAGATATAGTATAAAATTATTCTTTAGCTTCTTCTTCGCCATCCTTTTCTCCTTCTTCTTCACCAACTAGTGTTGGCATCTCCATTGTACCATCATCCTCTACTTCTTCCTTTGGTGCCTGTATAGAAACTATAGTCAATATATCTTCTTGTATCAACTCCATACCCTTTGGCAACACAAGGTCGCTCAAATGAAGAGAGTCACCTAGATTGACTAGTCCTGAAACATCCACCTCAATCTCATGAACAAGATCACCTGGCAGACATCTGATAGCCACATCCGTAAGTGAGATTTCCATGATACCACCATCATTTTTCACTGCTGGAGATTCACCAACAATGGCGAGAGGAATAGCAGTATCAATCTTCTCCTTCATCTTAACTCCGTAGAAATCCACGTGAATCATAGTATCCATTACTGGATCTAACTGCAATTCTTGAATAAGTACCTTTTCCACCTTTCCATCTATATCTAGATCTATGAGGGTATTGGATCCTGCTGCAATGTGCGCTTTTCTAAGCTCTTCGTACGCCAAGGAAATGTGAGTCCCTGGTTTTCCAGAGGTGTAAAATACACCTGGAACGCGCTTTTCTTTTCTAAGCGTTGATGTCTTGATAGCAGTATCTCTCTTTGCTGCTGCGAGTAAAGTAGCCCCCATAAAAGTCTAACTGTTAATGTAGTAATCATCATGCACAACGCAAACGCGTGTACAAAACGTAACAAATCTACAGATATATTTCATATTTGCAATAGAAAAATTTATAGTAGCGCCTTCAAATAGATATATCACGCCTCATATTTTCATCAGGATGAGACTTTTTCTTTACCATATAAAAAAGACGTACTACAATGCGTGTCGACTCGTATTATATATAACACTATTATCATGCTTGGAAATCTAAAAGATCTAGCAAAAATGCAAAAGATGGCAAAGGATCTACAAAAGAAACTAGGAAACATACATGTAGAAGCTGAGGAGCAAGGAGTAACCGTGGTTATCGATGGTAATCTCAAGGTGGTTGACGTACAGATATCTGAAGAAGCGTACACTCAAGGTGCTAGCCATCTTTCCACCCTCTTTATGACTGCTATTACCAAGGGAATGAAAAAAGCCCAAGAAGTCGCAGCAAGTAATATGAAGGACATCATGGGAGGAATGGGTATGCCAAATATACCAGGCGTAAGCTAAATCCCACAGATATGATGAAGTCAACTACTGGAAAAATAACTCTAGGTATTGGAATCTTACTTGTGGTAGGATTCCTTTTTCGTAGCAGTCTATGGGGAGCATATATAGATACCACCATGGGACATCTCTTGGACACGCCCGTGAGTGAGCAACGAAAGAATACCTCCTTTACCATAGCACCTGGAAGCTCAGTAGGGGCCATCGCTAACCAGCTATCCCAAGCAGGTTTGATACAGAGTGACGAGCTCTTTGTTCGCTATGTGGAAAAAAATAACCTAAGCTCTCTGCTCCAGTCGGGAAAGTTTATTCTCTCCCCCAACATGACAACTCCAACCATAGTGGGATATCTCACAGGTAGCATTACACCTGACCAGGTTTCTATCACTATACCAGAGGGGTATACCGTGCGAGAGCTTGCAGCATTTCTTGAGGAAAAAGGACTCGCTTCAGAAAAAGAGACCCTCGCATGTGTGGACGGAGATTGCGATTTTTCAGCCTTTACGTTTTTACCGACACAAACGGCTGACATGCACTTTCAACATAGCTATCTCGAAGGATACCTCTTTCCTGATACGTATTATATAGATAAGGACACCTTTCAAGTGGAGGGGTTGCTTGACCGTATGTTAGAAAATTTTAGACAGAGAGTGGTACTTGGTCTTGCCAATCAACTGGCAGATTCAAAATATACCTTAAGTGAGATCATTATCATGGCCTCTATTTTAGAAAAAGAATCTCGCCCGCGGGATGGTCGCGATGTGGTGGCAGGATTACTATGGAAACGTATAGAAAATAATGTCCAGCTTGCTACAGATGCCACAAATCGATATATTAAAGACAATCCTAAGGATGATATTTATATGAAGGAACTTCTGAGTAGCAACCCCTACAATACGCGTAAGCAAAAAGGGCTCACCCCTTCAGCCATCAGTAATCCCGGGTTGAGTAGTATAACAGCAGCATTCACACCTAAGGACTCACCGTACTGGTACTACCTCCATGCTGGAGATGGACAGATCTATTTTAGCTCTACTGAAGCCGAACATGAACGTACAAAAAACACCTATCTTAGGTAATCGTATTATTAAGGGCATAGTCCTTGGACTACTCTTTCTAGTGGTTTGTTCTACTCTTTGGGTCTACTTTTCCCTAGGGAACTTAAGGCACCTTAGCTTGTATATTCCCAACGTGACTGGTTTTCCTTTTGGTGGGAAACACTACCTCGTCTTACTACAAAATAACACAGAGTTAAGGCCCACAGGGGGATTTATATCCTCATATGCCGACGTAGGTTTTGATTTTGGTCTCATCCCAAAGATTCAAATACATGATGTCTATAGTCTCAAGGGTCACAAAGATGAGGTAAAAGAAGAAGCACCCTACCCAATGGGTGATCTCCTAGCTAGTCCCAATTACTTAGGTCATAGTTTTCATGATGCCAACTGGTATCCAGATCTTCCTCTCAGCAGTAAAGATATTTTACATTTTTACGCTCAAGAATTTCCAGACCAACAGATTGATGGAGTGATAGCACTCAATTACTCTTTTATAGAAGACCTTCTAGGTGTAGTAGGTCAGATAACTATTGATGGCACCACACTGACACGTGACAATCTCTTTGCCACCATTGAATACACGCAAAACAACATAGACAAGCACAATGTAGAAGAAATCGAAGGGAGAAAAAGTATCCTTTCACTACTAGCACCAAAGCTCATCCGCCATATCATCTTGCACCCAGAAAAGTTACATACTATTTCTAACACTATGTATAGCAGCCTAGAAAAAAAGGATATCTCTGTGTACATGGCGGACAGCATGCTACAAGAACGTTTTACTACATCAGGTTGGACCAATGTCTTTCCAAAACCCAAGGGAGCTCAAGATATCTTTGCAGTAGTCGTTGCCAATCTCGGTGGCATGAAATCAGACAGGTATATTCAGAGAACATTTGATAAAACCATAGAGCTCTCTTATCAAGGAGAAACGGCAGAAAAAACTACTAACCTCATTACCCAAAGGCTTCACTTTGAACACCCAGGTACTATCAACCCCCCTTTGAGCAATACCTTTGTCGGATACATACGCTCTTATGTCCCAAAAGATGCCAAGTTTATCCAACTCATGGATGGAATGGATACCTATGAAGAACATGGGTATATGGTAGTAGGAAAGAAAATACAAATCAATGCAGGAGACTCCGCTGATATTGTCTTTAGTTACTCCTTGCCTGAGCAATATCTAGGAACTAGCTACACCAGTGATATCTATAAGCAAAGTGGCGCAGAGCATACCACTCAACAAATTACCCTGCGACTTCCTGGAGACATGCGGATGCAGAGCACTGACTTTGAGATCAAAGAAAATACAGCACATATAACAACTTCTCGACCAAAGGATGAAAGAATATCTCTCAAGATACAGAAAGATACCACACCACCTCGCGTGGTGCATCAAGAGTTTATCGACTACAATCGCATACTTCTTGAGTTTAATGAACCTATCCTATCTTATGACTGTAGCAATATAGAAAACTACAGCATCACCGATGCCAATACCATCGTCCCATCTATCACCAATAAACCCACTGTACAGGAAGTGCAGTGCAAGGGGCGGCAAGCTATCATCTTTACCAGTGGTATTCGAACACAGTATGGTGAGCACTTTTCTCTTGATCTGCGAAATCTCAGGGATGCCAATAATAATATTATCACAACTAATCCGAAACGTATCACTGTGGTACAGCGGTTTACTGATGATGCCCCAAAGCAATAGTCTCACAACATATAGATGAGCTATGCAATAAACATTTTACACTGCCCACAAAAAAAACAGGTATACTTAGCAGAACACATATTTCCCTCCATGAAAAAAATCATCTCAGTCGCAATTCTCATCTCATTTTGTACTGGAGCTACCCTTGGGTATGCTCAGGACACTGCAAGTGGTTCAACAGTTTCAGCTGCCACCTCTGATGAAAAATTTGAAACCATGGTGGAGACGTTTAAACAACGACAAGAACGTGTTCTCAGCACATGGGCTACTAAGGTTGATTCAGCCGCTCAATCACTCAGTGATGAGCGCTCAAAACTAGCCTCTAGAAAAGAAGAGCTAGATATGATCCAACAAAATATTGACCAACTAGAAACGGACATTGTATCTACAGGAAACGAAATCCAGACACTTGCTACGCAAATCAAGCTAATCAACTCCTCCATCGAACTTACCAAGCTCAAGATACGTGCGGTACGAATACAGGTGGCAGAAAAAGAACAGGACCTTTTCGAAAATGCAGAGAAAGTCGACGTAGCAGAAGTATCTGTAGGAAACCAAGAACTCATACTAGGTAAGTTTCTTAACCTCATCTACAAACAAGATAGACTCTATTTTTCCGAACATGCCAACTTGGCCTCTGATCCCTCACTATTTCTTAGTAGTCCCTCCATCTCAGATATTGTCATCAGACGTAGATACCTCGAAGCGCTTAAAAATACAGGTAAAGATGTGCTACGGGATCTCCAAGACATCCAGCTTCTTCTCGATGTCAAACAAATACAGCTCGGAAGTGATCAAGAAAAACTAAACTCACTGAAAACACGTCTCAGAACAGAGGAAAATATCCTGGAGGATCAAGGTAAGGCAAAGGAAATTCTACTTGAAACCACCAAGGGTAAAGAGGAGGAGTTTATACGTCTTCTCGCAGAGTCCGAAAAAGAAGAGGAGGACATTCAAAAAGAAGTGGATAACTTACAAGTCAATGTGCTAGAAATTGAGTCTCGTATCTTGTCATATAAAGGCAATATCCAAGATAGCTCCCTATCAGAACAACAGATCAGAGACAGGATTACTCAACTAACAGCAGGAAATACAAACTCAGTCGGTCTACTTACCTTACAGTGGCCAGTAGATCCTGCCCGTGGTATTTCCGCCCAGTTTCAAGATCCTAGCTATAAACAACGATTTGGAGTAGCCCACAATGCTGTGGACATCCCAAACTCACAAAGTAATCCCATCAAAGCACCTGCCGATGGTTATGTGGTAAAAACCAAGGACAATGGACTGGGGTATAGCTACATCATCCTCGCACACACCAATGGTGTTATGACCTTATACGGTCACGTCAGTAATATTTTAGTGACTAGTGGTGATTTTGTATCCACAGGAGATGTCATTGGAGAGGTAGGTGGACGACCTGGTACCAAAGGTGCAGGGTTTATGACCACGGGGTCTCATCTCCATTTTGAAGTCTTTCAAGATGGTAAGCACGTCAATCCTCTGCTCTATCTAGACAACTCAAAGTTATAGTCTCAACATTTGTATTTTGTGCTTTCTTAACCAAGCATTTTTTGCTACCTTGATATCACTTATTTGAGGTTTTTTTCCATGGCATCTCGCACATCAAATCAAGTGGACTGGATACTTGTTATCTGCATCCTTCTCCTGCTCGTCTTTGGACTAATCATGGTCAATAGCGTAAGTATTTATGATTATCTTCTTACGCTCAATAATCCTCGTGATTACAACATCAACACCTTTGCTCTCAAACAAACCATACTCGTTATCCTTAGCGTTGGACTCCTTGCAGGAGCATCCAACCTCCATTATAAAATGTGGAAAAAGCTATCTATCGTTATCTATGTCCTAGCCATATTTCTCCTACTCCTAGTATTTACCCCCTTTGGACAGACACTCAATGGAGCCAAGGGATGGCTCAACTTTGGAGCGTTTTTTCCATCCATACAGCCTCTAGAAATTGCCAAGCTAGGAACTATTCTCTACCTCGCACGATGGCTGGAGCCAAAAGTTGGTGAGCTCCAAACCTTTGACGCAGGGTTTGTCCCCTTTGGAATCATCGTAGGAACGGTGGGCCTCCTGCTTGCGTTACAACCTGACTTTGGAGGTATTTTGGTACTCATCCCAACCTGTGTAGTCATGTTTTTTGTGGCTGGAGCACGTATCAAGCACCTTGCCATGTCGGGATTGATAGTTGCCTTAGTCTTTCTTGTGGCATTTTTTAGCTTTCCTCATGTCCGTGATCGCGTCTATGACTTTGTGGATCCTGATGTTGACCCTGGTAATAAAAATGTAGGATGGCAGATACAGCAAAGTCTTATTGCTGTTGGTAGTGGTGGATTTTTTGGGAAAGGAATAAACAAGTCTATCCAAAAATGGGGGTATCTACCAGAGGTGCAAAATGACACGATCTTTGCTGCAATTGCAGAGGAAACTGGCTTTCGTGGATCACTTGCTCTTATTGGACTTTTTCTCTGTATGGGATGGCGAGGAATGCTTATCGCACGAAATGCCCCCGACAAGTTTGCAAAGTATGTTGCCATCGGTATTAGTTTTTGGATCTTATGGCAAGCCTTTGTCAATATTGCAGTGGTTATCAAGGTACTCCCACTCACGGGACTAACCTTGCCATTTATATCAGCAGGAGGATCATCACTCCTCATCACGGTACTCTCCATTAGTATACTTATCAATATCTCACGCTATACCAACGTTCCACATGAATATATTACTAACAGGAGGAGGGTCGGCCGGGCACATAGCCCCCAACCTAGCACTCGCAAAAGAGTTAAAAAAGCTAGGGCATAAGGTCCAGTATATTGGCGAATCCAATGGGCTAGAGCAAGAGCTCTGCCAAAGCAATGGCATTGCTTTTCGAGGAATACTTGCAGGAAAACTACGTAGATACCTTAGCCTACGTAATATTCTAGATCTTTTCAAGCTCCCAGTAGGTATTATTCAAAGTATAGTATTTTTAGTCATGCAACGGCCTGACAGAGTCTTTTCCAAAGGAGGATACGTCAGTGTGCCCGTGATTCTTTCAGCATGGATCCTACACATACCTGTGATCATCCATGAGTCGGACATCCGCCCAGGACTTGCCACGCGCCTAGGTGCAAAGTTTGCATCGCATATTTGTATTTCCTGGGAAAGCTCAAGGCAATATTTTCCAGGGAAACAAAACATCTCTTTCTCTGGTATTCCCGTGGATGATTCCCTACTGCAAGGGAATGCAGAAACTCCACGAAGAGTCCATGGTTTTGATGCCAAACCTATATTGCTTATCATGGGGGGAAGTCTTGGTGCACAAGCTATCAATACACTTATTTGGACACATCTGCATGTATTGTTAGAAAATTGGAATATTACTCACCTCACAGGACGTGGAAAGCTCAATACAGCACTAAGTGGCACCATGGGGTATACTCAGCTCGAATTCATACGAGAGGAGCTTGCAGACACCCTAGCTTCGGCAGAGGTCATCATCTCACGAGCTGGCGCAACTGCTTTGGCTGAGTTTGAGTATCTTGGAAAAAAAGTATTGATGATCCCCCTACCACTTCGTAGCTCTAGGGGAGATCAGATAGACAATGGAAGGGAGTTTCATGAAAGATATCCAAAGAGCACACAGTTGATCATGGAGGAAGAGGTAACGTGGGGAAAGGTGGAGACCTCCATAGACTTCCTCGCAATGGCACCCATCCCCTCTCCGCAAATGAGTTGTGCTGTTACATGTATCGTGCCAATACTCGTAGCATAAGTGCACTATGTAGCGTTGCTAGTCTGGTCAAAATCCCTCACAGCACCAGTATTATTCCGCTCCTCCATTTTTTCAGAAATTGGAGTAGTTTTTCTTGCTTTATTTACTCTTTCCTTGGCTCCTGCTGCCTCAGCACAAGAGTCAAAGTCAAGTCCCAAAGAGGACAAACGACCGTAGTATTTTTCTAAGAAACGTGTCCCTCTTCTGTAATCCTCTTTTTCAATAGTTTGGTACCCTCTCTGTCGACGTTTATTATCATAGACCACCTCACTTACCATCTCTGAGTCAGCATTAAGCGGCAAAAAGACATGCTTATAAAAGAGTGATTTTACATACATCAAAAATGCTTGCTGATCTTTATCACTGACGGTGCCCCCTGTATTTTTATTGAGCTCATCCACTTGGCTCAAAAGCGTTTCAAAGTACTTCTCAATATGTGGATACTCAAAGTCTCCTACTTTATAGTATCTAGAAACCATACCTAACATAGGTGGTGAAAGGGTCAAGAGCGTTGATCTTGTCCACATTTCTTGGTCATGATCGGAGGGTTTTAGTTCGTACCCTGCATTACTCAAATAATTTGCAACTCCTTTCAAAAATGGATCACGAGTAGTTTCATTGGCATACCCATTAAGAATACTAAAGTCTCTCGTCCCTTTTGGCCCAGTACCATCCATGGTAAAGTGTGCATAAATATTTGCATTTGACTTAGGCTTTGGGAGCTTTGATGTATCTGATTCATCCCACACCAGCCGCCCATCACCTGTTCGC
>JBBKXV010000121.1:0-5196 GCA_037969665.1 Candidatus Altimarinota bacterium | reverse complement strand
TCTCTAATATCACTACTCTTAAACCTACTCCAAAACTCCCTTATAAAATGAGAGCTCTGGACTCCCATTTTAAAATAGCCATCTAGCAGGTCATGGACATTTTTCTCAACATATTTTGTAGTCAGATCACTGATATCTTTTTGAGGTTTTACCTTAAAATTAAGAACCAATAATATTGAAAATAAAGTAATACTACCAGCGCCCTTTACTCTTACTCCCTTCTCGCCAAATTCTACGGTCTTCGTTATCTTTTCCGCAAGCCAGTCCATTGAGGATTTTTTGCTATCTTGTTCATGATCTAATCCTTGATTTTCATTCATCTCGGCTTATATTAAGTGCTACGGTGCAGACTTTTAAAAGAGGACTGTATTTCACATTTTTCTATATACTCACCGCCTAGCTCATATTTTTCAACTCTCTCTTAAAATTCTTGTGGATTATAATCCCTGTATACTACTAGGCAACGCTTTTTATTTGAAATAGCACTTACCCCAAATTGAACACTATTATTATTCAGCTAAAGTAGTGTATGTACCTTGTCCAGTGGCGCCTTGGTCTCATTTCCGGATAATAGATTTTTTACAGTTAGCACTTGGCTTTCTACCTCATCTATTCCAACAACTGAGATATTTGGAATGGACTTCTTTTCTGCTTCTTGGATCTGTTTTGCTATTTTTCTAGGCTGCATGGACATTGACACTGTTACTCCATGCCCACGTAAGACTTGAGCTATCTGCATCATATCCTCTAGCGCAACGCCGTCCATCAAACATAGGTGTACATCAGCCGAAGAGCTGTACTGGGGTATTAGCCCACGTACTTCAAGAAAATCCCTAGCCGTAACATCCCCCATACCAAAACCCACACATGTTATAGGCTCAACTCCAAATATACCAACTAAATCATCATACCTTCCCCCACCGAACAATGCTCTATTATTTTCTGCATGGGTATCATAAAACTCAAACACAATACCCGTATAATAATCAAATCCACGCATGATCGTAGGATCAAACCGTGCTTGTGTGATGCCTATACCTACCAACATCTGAAGCAGGTTGCTTAGCTCAGCAATCCCCACATTTTCTTGGAAAAATTGTATACCTACTACTGCTTCTAATTCTTGAATATGTGTGGCATCAAAAAATGCTAATAATTGCCCACAATCCCCTCCTAAGATCGCTTCTGCTTGCTCAATAAATACTTCCTTTGGTATTTTATTTTTCTTATCCACAAGCTTACTGAGTCTATGGATATCCTCCTCTTTGAGTTTGAGAATATCTTTAAAGTAGCTATTGAGTAATCGACGACTATTTATTGATACTATAAAGTCGCCCTCCCCTGCTCCAAGATTTTTCATAATTTGTGCTCCAAGACTGATCAACTCCGCCTCAGCACCAAGACTTTTTTCGCCTGCAATGTCAACATTGAGCTGCCAGTGTTCACGTAGACGACCTCTCTGTGGGCGCTCATACCGAAATAAGTTTGGATAACTGTACCATCTCGCGGGCAATGCTAGCTCTCTATTTTTTTTTGCGATCATGCGAGCAAAGGTAGGCGTCATCTCTGGACGTATAGTGACTTCCCTATTACCGCGGTCAACAAAGCTGTATGTCTGCTCCTTTACAATCTCCTCACCTGTTTTGGCAGCATACAACGCCGTTTCCTCCAACATGGTGCTATTGTACTCCTCATAGCCATAGGCATGAGTAGCCTGCTTCATGGCATGAAATACATGATTATGAACAAATTGATCCTCTGGATAGAAATCTCTTGTACCCTTATAGGGCTCCTTGTTCAGCTTCATGATAAAATTCATGATGAAATAAAGCCCATGCAGTATAAAGTAACAAATACTCACCTACAAGTTGAATTATACTTGGCGCCGCAGTATGCCTCAAAAGTGGATATATCTAACATACAGCTGTATAGGTAGATACCACTTTCCTACCTATAGCTACATTCTGGACTCCACAGCTTGTCTATCATTCCAAGGGATCATCTCATCCCCCACCACCATACTGTCTTGGTCTCCCATACCAGTAACAACAATCACATCACCCTTATCTGCTATCTTAAGAGCTCTTTCTATCGCCACTCCCCTATCCTCTACAATATCAAAGTTAGTTCGGTGTTCTTGCTTTGCGCCTACGACTAGCATACCAATAATAGTCCTAGGGTCTTCTGTATATGGCTCCTCATTGGTAAAAATCACATGATCACACAGCCGCGTAGCAAGCTCCCCCATAAGTGGGCGTTTCCCTTGATCTCTATCGCCACACGCTCCCAGCACAGCAATTACCCTTCCTTGCTGTGAGGTCTTGAGGGTAGTATATAGCTCCGTCAGCGCCTTGGGGGTCACTGCATAATCAATATACACCACCACCCCATTAGGTGTTTCTAGGCGCTCCATCCTACCAGGTGGCCCCTTAAGTTCACCAATATGCGCAGTAATATCATCAAGCATAAACCCCTCTGCCATACATACTTCTATGGCAGCTAGCATATTGAGTGCATTACATTCTCCAAATGCTGGAAGATCCACTTGATACTCTTTTTCCTGATATACAAATGCCACCTTCATGCCCTTTTCATGGTGATCGATTTGCCCGAGTGAAAGAGTTGCGTGCTTATCCTTACCATATGTCAGCACACACCCTCCCTTCCCCTTCTCTTGGTAGTACTCAGACTCATCAAAGTCTTTATACACTACATAGGATTGCCTTCCCTTATACTGACTCACCTTGGTAAATAGAATTCCCTTAGCATGTTGATATGCTTTCATGGTCTTATGATAATCTAGGTGCTCTCGTGAGAGATTGGTAATCACTGCTGTGGAAAAAGCGACGTGATCTAAACGTCCTTGCACCAAACCATGAGATGACACTTCCACAATTGCAATATCCACATCACTTCTTTTAAACTCCCTAAATAACTTCATCAATCCAAATCTCCCCATAGATGTCTTATGAGTACTATTTCTTCTATACTCCTCTCCTATTTGAAACCCAACAGTGGATGCCATACCCACTTTTTTTCCTAGGGAACGAAGAAGCTGCATGGTAAAAAAAACGGTGGTGGTTTTACCATCAGTCCCTGTGATACCCACTATTGGCATACCTTGAGCTGGAAAACCATACGTTATTGCACCAATAAGTGTCCACATCTTAAGGTACCATACCCGCAAGGGGAAATCATTTGGAATAAGCTTTCTCAGCAAGGACAGCATGTTAATCAACAATACCAATATAAATAACTTCTTTAGAAAAGATCTGCTCCAAAGAATACTTTTTTAGCCACTTTGGAAAGTAGTTTTCCATTTTCTGATAATGCTCCATCACCACCTCATCAAGCTCCTCAGCAAAGTCCACACCTCTTAGTGTAGCTATATCTATACCTTCTACTTTTGAAACATAGTAACATTCAAAAGAATTGATATGAGGCATCTCCACAACAAACTTCATATGTGTCTCCTTCAATTGCAGACCTAGCTCCTCTTGGATTTCTCTGATTATGGTCTCCTTTGTGGGTTCGTTTTTCTCAGCATGCCCACCTGGCAGGCTATAATAGGCCATGCCTTTATTTTTCACCAAAATTATTCTACCTGACTTGTCCATTAGTATACCCCGCACTCGAAGGACCATAAGATGTAACATTGATATATATTCCACGTCTAGTATAATGAGTATACGTTTGTTATCAATATCATCACATGAAAAAAAGAGCATTCCTTGCAATAATTATCACTACAGTTTCAAGTCTGTCACTAGTCGCTGTACATGCCGCAACATTTCCTGATGTACGAGAGGACCATTTTGCCTATCATGCCATCGAATACTTTGCATCCAAGGGAGTCCTGAGTGGATACAAAGATGCAGCGACCAACACTTATACATTTCAGCCTGACAAAAATGTCAACAGAGCAGAGGCAGTCAAAATGATGCTTGCTGGAAGTACTAAAACATACAATGTCCCCACCACCCTTTCAGAGAATGTCTTTCCTGATGTACAAAAAAATGAATGGTTTGCACCTTTTGTGTACCTCGCAAAGAAGCAAGGTATTGTCAAAGGAAATGATAATACTGGAATCTTTGATCCAGGACGAACGGTAAATAAAGTAGAGTTGCTCAAAATGGTCTTGTTAGCAAATGAAATCGACTTCAATAGCAAACTCAAGGGTATTAAACCTGAGGTATCATCAGATGTAGACACCAATGCCTGGTATTTCCCCTACATGCTCTATGCAAAAGAATACGGCATCATTGTCCCAGACCACTTGGGGAAATTTAACCCTGGAAAGCAGCTTTCTAGAGGAGAGGTGGCAGAAATCATGTTTAATATTCACAAGATTGTCAAAGGAGGAACAACCCAAGAATACCTCTCAAGAGCAGAATCAAAGATCTATACAACCATAGGTTTTATCAATACGGAAGCATACGCTAAGGCAAAGGAGGATATGGTATTAGCAAAGGGGTTTATGGAGAAAGCCCTATCAGAGCACCCAAATGAACTTATTATACAAGAAGGGAAAAGCATCATAGATGGAATCTCTTTAGCTGTAGATGCATACTATACATGGAAAGTAGATGGCAACTTAGAAGGTGCAAAAGACACGGCTAGAAAAGCAAGACAATACGCCGATGGGATTATAAAACTAGACGAGCTAGCAAACTCTCTGGAAACATTGGTGAGTATTATATTGTCAGCATAAACCTACTATTATCAGAACTGTTGCTGGTTTTACTTACTTTCCTATATAGTTTAGCCTCACCTCACCTACTTCTGTGGGGTTTCCCGCAGTGGCATATAGCTTGAGTCGTACAGTGATTGGCTGCCCTGGGGTAAGCGTTGCTGCCCCACTCAAGGTACAGGTAGAGGTTTGCCATGTAAATGTGGTACTGGTTAGGTCGCTACATCCAGTAAGTACCACTGCGGCTCCTGCTGTGTCTATAAATGACACATCTATTTGAGAATTAGCTGGCAATGGGCTTTTTGTACGCATATCAAAACTTATTGGCACTGCTTGGAACCCTGCAAAGTCTAAGGGTAGCGTCCACTTAACAACAAGATCATAATCTTGTTGTGCAGGTTGTGTGGTCGTCCAACTATACGCATTTTTATTATTCACATCATCACGCTTATCCCTAAGCACCCCCTTGTTATCACCTCCGTCCGCAAAGAGGTTTACACCAGGGT
>JBBKXV010000120.1:0-1561 GCA_037969665.1 Candidatus Altimarinota bacterium | reverse complement strand
TCCTTGCTGTCATGCTTGGTGGATTGTTATTTTTTGTGGTTCATTATAGTCTGCTTCAAGCATGGACAGGAGCCGCTATGAATCTTATCGAGGCTGGTATGGTTTTTGTAGCCTATAAGAAGGAGAAAAGTGCCTGGGCACAAAAAATATATTGGCCATTTCTATTTATTTTTATGTTTGTCATTGGAGGATATCTAACCTTTGGTAGTAAGATAGATATGTTGCCTGTAATTGCTCAATCTATTGCTGCAATTGCCGTTTGGCAGACTAATCCGAAAGCTATCAGATATATTATGCTTATTCCAAGACCGTTATGGTTTATATATAATGTTTTGGTATTATCGTATGCTGGTATGATCGCTGAAATATGTATTCTTGCGTCAGTACTGGGAGCAATTGTAAGATTTGATATATTAGGTAAGAAAAAATTGTATTGATATATTATGTATATCGCTATCGACATCCGATCACTTCTCAGCCCACACCAAACAGGTATCGGTGAATTTACGGTTGGTATGCTCGAAGGGTTGATGGCGTATACTGACCATACGTATATCCTCTACTACAATGCTGCGACAGCAGTAACACTCCCCCAAGTGATTGCCGATGCACCAAATGTATATCGAACTCGATACCCAAACAAGCTCCTGACAGTGATGAGTCCATATCTGAATGTTCCGACCATAGAATCTTGCGTAAAAGTGCCGATAGATCTCATCTATACTCCGAATATTCAATATATTGCTCATAAAAAAAAGACTCCACATGTATTGACCATTCATGATCTGTCATTTTTGCACATGCCAGAATACTTTACGCGAAAGCAACGTGCCTGGCATAGCTTGCAACGCCTCGAGCGCCAAGTCGCTGCAGCAACGGCAATTGTCGTCCCTTCGGAGAGTACCAAAACAGATGTCGTGCATACACTGGGCGTGCCAACAGAAAAGGTGCATGTGGTATACCCAGGTTTAGCACCCAGTGCGCTCGAACACAGTACTACAGTAGGGCAAGAGCAAGTAGCGCGTAGTTATGGATTGCATACGCCATATATCCTATACCTCGGGACCATTGAACCAAGAAAAAATATTGATACGTTAATAGAAGCCTACAAGATGGGTGATTGTTATAAAAAAGGGATACAGCTCGTGATAGCCGGCGCTCCGGGGTGGAATAGCACGGAGACGCTTGCTGCTATTGAAGCAACTGCTGGAGTGCGCTATATTGGATATGTACCCGCTGCAGATAAAGCGGCGCTCTATGCTGGAGCAAAAGTATTTGTATACCCGAGTATTTTTGAAGGATTTGGGTTTCCAGTACTCGAGGCTATGGCGCAGGGGACCTCGGTGATTACTACAAATCGAACATCACTTCCTGAGATTACTGAGGGGGCCGTTCGATATATTGACCCTTATCGCATAGATGCACTCGTGCATGCGCTCGAAGAGTCACTTGCATCACCTCGCTCAGAAAAGTATAGGACTATTGCCGAAGCGTATACTTGGGAGCGTGCTGCAGAGGAGTTGAATAATATATTTGAATCATATGACAGAAAAAAATAGAC
>JBBKXV010000119.1:0-1033 GCA_037969665.1 Candidatus Altimarinota bacterium | reverse complement strand
GTCAGGGGTTCGAATCCCTTGTCGCGCACACATGACTACCTTCGCTACCAGTCATCAGAAACAGTATCTATATGGTACTGTTTTGTTATCGAGTACTAAGTTATGTGGTATAATGGGTTCTATGAAACAAATGATATATCATCAAGGCATCTTTAAACGAAATATATCGGTACTACAGGGAGCGGCACTAATTGCGAGCGCTACAATAGGGGCTGGTGTACTTGGAATTCCCTTTGTAGTATCAAAGGTAGGAATTGGGATTGGTATTTTGTTTATTATTTTGATAGGATTGCTTACCATTGGGATCAATGAGCTTGTCGGTGCGCTTACGCTCGAGACGCAGGATGACCTACAATTGGTAGGGTATGTCCGGAAGTATCTCGGAAATACTGCTGGTATATTCATGACAGCGATCACGTATATTTCACTGTTTGGTTCACTTACTATTTATTTGATTGGAGAGGGAGTCGCTCTCTCAACACTGTTTGGTGGGGATCCATTTGTGTGGAGTCTGGTATTTTTTGTTATAGGGAGCAGTCTTATTTATATCGGTATCAAGACGCTCAAGACTGTAGAGTTTTGGCTGACGATGCTCATTTTGAGTGTTATATTAATAATCGCAGCGCTGAGTACTCCACATATTGTCTTTGAACATATTCAGTACATTTCTTTTGCAAATTTACTGTTACCGTATGGAGTGCTCCTTTTTGCGTTTCATGGAACTACGGCTATACCAGAGGTCAAGGCGCTCCTCGTCCATAAACCTGGTGGATTTAAAGCCGCTATTCGCCTTGCTGGAGTATTTTCTATACTCGTGTATGTCCTTTTTGCATTTGTAGTAGTAGGGGTGACTGGGGCGGATACCACACAGATTGCTACTATAGGTCTCGGAGAAAAACTCGGTGAGTCCATGCTTATACTAGGAAACATATTTGCAGTACTTGCTATGGGGACTAGTTTTTTAATATCAGGTCTTGCACTGCGTGATTCGTTTCGTTGGGACTATAAAATTCCAATGACACTTGCTACTGGT
>JBBKXV010000118.1:0-5947 GCA_037969665.1 Candidatus Altimarinota bacterium | reverse complement strand
ATGATGGGCGAACGGTCTCACCATGATATGATGAGATATGGCGAGTTTGGAGAAAATAAATAACCATCTCCATGCAGACATAAGGAACATCACTATATCTTCCCTATGTCTGCTATTTTTTCGCGTTCACTTTTTGTGGGCACAACGGTGGCATATACGAGTACCAGGAGGACTAGTTGAATACACAACTGATCATCTACCCACTGCAGGTAGCGTAAGGCAACTAGTACCATTCCTGCTACAAGCACAAGCACCTCTCGTATGAGATCTACTCTTTCTGGAAAGGTAATCTTACTGATCATTCCCAGGTAGTGCATGCCGTTTTTTGAAGGATCCATGAGACTAGTAAGCACCATGAGAAAGTATTTCAATGCAAAAAAACCATAGGCCTGCAATGTCACAAACAGCATGCCAGAGATAAGGGCGAGCATAGGAGAGGGCTCAAACACCTCCGCAAGAGGGCTAAACAACACCACTGCAAAAAAGAGTAATAAACAAAAGTACCACAGAGTAAAGAGACCTCGCATCAACGCATAACTCCGCAGTTTCGGGATGAGGGATAGTAGTACTAAAAAGGTCGTATATGGCAGTACCATATCCACCACAAAAAAACGGTGGTACTCAGGATTTCCAATCCACACGTAGAGCATTAACCCGTGGAGCATCAATAAACCAAGAGGTGATACCTTTCTCATCATGGTGAGTGATAAAAACCCCACATATGAAGTGGCGAACACCGCAGATACCATTCCCACGGTCAGCAATCCATCTTGCACAGAAAAAGACAGCTCACCCACCATGGATACTACATAAGCGGCGATCAAGCCAAGGGCAAGTAGAACAGGTGCCACAAACTTTGCATACCCACCCTTTTGCTTCACTTCACCACCAAGCAGTATAGCAAGCTGAAAAGCAATTCCTGTAACAAATAATAATTCGATCATGAAGTATGTACATCAATATACAGTATCCGTGGGTCACAGGATAACATAGCAACACTTATCATAAAAAAGAGTATGGGTATGATAAAGTCAGTATCGTTTCTGGGAGCATGTGGAATAGTGGATTCATCCATAAATGCCTGCTCATCATGATATCCATAGAGCACCTTTCCTGCCTCCAATTTCCATATGGCATCATGGCGCAACAGTCTATATGATTCGCCACCCACCTCCACCACTGGAGGATCCATAGAAAGGACACTTCCCGTAGAGCTCGTCCCTTGCCTCTTCAGCTCCTTTCCAACAGGATCGTATTCTACAATCACTACAAATAAAATAATACTAGAAAGAAAGACAAAACATATCCCAAGCAACCCCACAAAACCTCTCCATGTTCCAAACGATGTATTTCCCATCACATGCTAGCATATAGTATATACTTTATAGTATAATCATGAATACTAATAGTGCCACATGGAACAACTCACACAATTTGCGACTGACTGGAAAACTTTATTTATAGGTCTACACATCTATGCTGTGGTCCTAGGTCTTGGCGGAGCAACGTATAGTGACATACTCCTTGCCCACTTTTTAAAAGACCTAAAGATATCCAAAAAAGAAGCTGGCATCATCTCACTCATGTCTAAAGTGCTCTTTCTAGGTTTATTTCTAGCGTTGGTGAGCGGTCTTTTCATCTTTATCTCCAACCCTACGGAGTATCTCAATAGCTCCAAGTTTATTTCCAAGATGATTATCTTTGGCGTTATTTCTATCAATGGCATATTACTTCATGCCTACGTGCTCCCTCGGATGCTTGAGTTATCTTTTCATAGTCCTACAAAACAACAACAGCAGGGGTTCCGATTTAGAAAAAGGGGTGCCATACTAGGAGCAGTATCCGTGGTTTCTTGGTATACTGTATTTGTTCTTGGCGTACTTCGTAGCATCCCAGTCAATGTACCCACGGCCATGATGCTCTATGGAGTATTCCTACTTATTGCCATTGTTATTGCATTAACAACTGAAGAGTTCATGCACCGTAGATTTTCCAAACATCTCAAGAGCTAACGTACTACTTTCTATACATGAGCTTCATCACGAGATCCCCCTTGAGAGGCAGTCCTCCTATGGTGGCGGTACCCTCTAGATACACGTCATCTTGAGTGGTCAGTAATGGTATCCAACCTAGCAAGACCAATGCACCCAGCAGATCGTGCATACATTGCAGAGCTACTCGCCCGAGTACTTACTAGGTAAGTCCAGTACTAGGCAAGTGATGATGATTGAGTCAAACTTATCACTTGCCCTTCGCTGTTCAGAGCTACTTACTTTTGGTATAGTAGAGCATACGTTTTTTTATTATTATGCGCCTACTCTTACGAGGGTTCCTCATCATACTACTCAGCACCAATATACTACTGGGAACAGCAGATGCCCGTATAGTATTTCAATCAGAGTTTTTTTCTGAGCAACAAAATAATAGTTTTATTGTCGACGCATACAGTGATGTTACAGGTAACCTCAATATACAGTTTGGAAATACCATTGGGGCCTTTCTTACTTGGGATATCAGTAACAATAGTTTTGTCTTTAGCAAGGACCTCGGAGTCGATGGCAACACTATGACCCTAGATCATGATAATACAGGTGGCGATATCACCGTAAAGTTTGGTCGAACACTAGCAGAGTACCTCAAGTGGAATGCCAGTACCTTGGCCTTTGACCTCAGTGATAACCTCAATCTCACAGGAAATCAAATACAAAACGTACGTTTTGAAAATAAAGCTACAGATCCAGCCACATGCATTGCAGGGCTTGCAGGACGTGTATATTTTAACACTACAGATAAACTCACCTATGTATGCAATGGCACAGTTTGGAAATCCACAGGTGGCCTAGGAACTGACCTCCCAGCAGTACAGGCAAGGCGCACTTCTGATCTTAGCATTGGATCAATCAATACATGGACTGATGTGACCATGAATATCACAGATATAAAAAATAATCCTGCTATTCTCAACCATAGCACCAGTGTGAATTCTGATAATATCACCATTGGAGAAACGGGAGTGTACCAGGTTTTTTATCGAGCAAATCACCGGGATGCTTCTGTAACCCATGAAATGGATACAAGAGTGCGCATCAATGACACTACCGTCATACCAGGTTCGCTCGTGAACTCTAGAGACTTTCGAGATGAGTACTCTCCAGTGGCAAACTCTGTGCTTGTCACACTCAATGCAGGTGACTTCATCACCCTCCAAGCGCAAAGAATCACCGCAGCAACGTTGGTATCAGAAGTCAGCTTTAGTGCTATCCGCCTTAGGGGAGAAAAGGGCGATCAAGGTACGCCTGGTACTTCCGTGTTGACGGGCAGTACCCCCCCCGTCACCTGCGTGGCACCAAAGGGAGGAACATTGTGGTATGATACAGATCTAGGGCTCACATATGTTTGTGATACTTCAAATGGTCGCAATAAGTGGCTATCCCAAACGGACATACCGATGATTGGGGAGGAAAATGGAAGTTGTGGTTCAGGAAAAGATGTGGGAGATGATGGCGACTGTAGTGTTGCCTTTGGAGATAGCTTAGGTGGTGATGGCAATACTACCTCCCTCGGATACTATATACCCTATCCTATTACTATTGTGGGCTATGGGTTTTCACAAGATGATGATGGATGTACCTCTGGCAGCTTTGACCTAGAAGTTTGGGGGACTGGTAGCTCTACAAATGACAATGACTTCACCCTCAAAGCTGAGATTGCTACTGGACTAGTGGATGAAACTGCTGTTGGCACAAATAAAAATATCAACGTCGCTGGAGGGCAGTACATCCTCTGGGGTGTTGATAACAACTGTGGTCAAAGTATAGATGACTGGAATCTTGTACTCTACTATAGAAACCAAGGAACTTAGAAAATGGGCTACAAATCGTCACCCATTTCAATTGCCTTTTCCACCTCTGCATAGATCGCATCTTGCTCTCCTTCTATGGAGAGTATCAGTACATCACAAAGCTCCTTTGCAATAGCTACCTCATCGCGTGCTGACTCCAACCGCCGCTCTATCTCCTCCTCTGCCAGTGCACTCCTTCTGAGTATTCGATCACGCATGACCTCCTCACTAGGTGGCAGTAGAAAAATACTAAATACCTCACCCCCTAGAGGTCCTGCCAATATACTCTCTAAGCCTTGAGTGTCTACCTCTCTGACCACTGTCTTTCCAGACATGATGGCCTCCTCCACTGGAGCTCTCAGCACACCATAAAAATCCTTATCATGAACCTGCGCCCATTCTAGCAGCATATCTTCTGATTTATATCGTTCAAATGTCGCCATATCTACAAACTTGTACTGCACTCCATCCTCCTCATTAGGACGCATGGCCCTTGTTGTCACTGACAATGGATACACATACTCGGGGTGCTCTTTTTTTAAACGCCTCATCACCGTTCCTTTACCTGATCCAGAAACTCCCATGAGGAGATTGAGTAGCATTGTCATGTAGTATAATATGAGTTGATTACAGAGACTAGTATACAACATATCTCTTCCAAGCAGAAGACGTACATAAAAATACTCAAAGAAAGAAACAAATCCTTTGTTAATACTGTAAAATATATTGTGTATAATGCAAATATTGCTATCCTCTTTGCGCAAAATTTATTGTTATTTTTTACTCAATCTCTCTTGAATCACGGATCATATTTACCACCGAAAAAGGATGCAGAAGTGCTTTTGAGAGAAGGTATCCCATCAACATTGAATTATGCAGAGCACCACGTACAGCTTGTAGCTACTCACTATAGACGGCTTCTATTTTCACATATTACAGAAGTCCTCTTTTATCGATGGTGTGAAGCATTCAAGTCACTGAGGTCAATCATGAATAAAATGTGTCCAGAGGCTACAGTATGGACATTTGATGATACCACTCAAGCATTTCATGTCTTTCATGGTGAAACATGCCTATATCAAGCGAAAAGAACACTCAGAGTAAGAGATCCAAAAGAACGCCCTAGTCACTCCTCTCCTTTTGCATTTATATGGGATATGGGTGAGCCCACTATTCAATATTATGATATCATTCCACCAAGAGCACAGATACTTCCAGGAGACATGAGGCCTAGAAGTTTTTATTGGGATGGTATTGAACACATGTTACCTCATGATTACTAAAAAACCCCACTATGTACATAGTGGGGTTTTTTGTTACATCAATCCATAGATTGACACATACTACATCTGCTTTTCATCTGACTCTGCAGCATGGTGAAAGCGAACCTCATCACCGTTTAGTAATTTTACTTGTTTACCTTCATCTACACGCTCGGCATATGGTCTTAAAAAATCTATTGCTCGCTGGATATTTTGTTGACCTTCATCTGGAACTATTGTCACATTTCTTTTAATTACTCCATGTATAAATGCCACTGTACCATCTACAGCATGAGTATTATTTTCTGTATATTCAACATCTCTTAATCTACTTGTATTTGCTTCTAACCCCCCTATTCCTGTTGATGTTCCCATAATCTAGTAAGATAATGAAGTATTTCTACCACTATACTAGCATGTCTCTCTAAAAATGCAACAGTTTACTCTCTCCAGACACTAAAAAGCAGAGACCTACGATTTTGGTAGGTCTCTGTTGTCATAGACCCTTGGCAAGATTGCTCTTCCAGTAGTCCAGTCCTTCTATTTTTCTCCCGTCGCGTACCCTCCTCATGATAACTAGGTTTGTCCTATTATATGGGGGTAGCCGGTCGACCATCTGTCACTTTGTTTTATTTTTGTTTTTTGTTGGTTTGTATTTTAGCTCCTACCAAATCAGAGGCATTTGTTTTTTTATATTTTTGTTTTGTTGGTTTGTGTTTTGAAAATGACAGAGGAAATAGAAGGAATCATAGCTCCAAGGCATTTAGCGCCATGATTCCCCCTAGTTCATTGATATTTCAAAGACCCTTCAGAGTATTGTACCATAGACTTCTTAGAAATTGCA
>JBBKXV010000117.1:0-1128 GCA_037969665.1 Candidatus Altimarinota bacterium | reverse complement strand
AATGCAGATCTGGACCACCGATTTGCACTTTCTCTACCTTAAGATTGGCATTACCCTGATTATAAATAGTCAACTCCACTTTTGTACTATCTCCTAACACATTTACTTGCTGCCTGGCTATAGCCTCTGCATATATGCCTGCACACTCAGCGGCTATTTCATCTATTCTGGCAAGTAGCGGTGCTGATTGTTTATCTCTTCCTACAATTGTCTTCAAATCTAATAGTGCAGTAAGAGAAGCCGCGGGATCCGAGATCTTATAATTGCTGATAATATTATTTATTGCAAGAGCGTATTTCGACCTGTTATCATTTACAAGAAAACCAAATTTATCTATACTTACCTCTATCCCATCCATTATATCCTTGGTGGGCTTCTCTCCTTTTATTGTCTTAAAATATTCAATACTTGTCCCCCTTCTTGCTGCCACACCAAAACCCTGGCTCTTATGTTGGCTTCTGCTTTCAGAGGCTAGTTCGCCGTAGCCCTGCCCTAGCACTGCGTTGTAGCCTCCTACATCTAGTTTTAGCTGGTCTTCACTGGTTGTATTTCTGCTACCAAAGTTGAAGGTGTTCCACATAAGCCTTACCGGCTGCCAGGTTTCTACTCCATATTTTAATTGCTCGGGAAAACGAGATGCGTCTCCTGCTGCATCAAAAGCTTCTCCCGCAAGAATAGCAGAGGCAGTATGATGCCCATGACCTCCTTCGCCTGTGGTAGGGAATCTTGTGATTATGATATCGGGTTTGAAAGTACGTATCACCCATACTACATCTGCTAGCACCTTTTCGTGATCCCATATACTAAGTGCCTCTACAGGGCTTTTGCTATAGCCAAAATCTACAGCTCTTGTGAAAAACTGCCTGGCACCGTCTATCCTTCTTGCTGCGAGCAGCTCTTGTGTTCTTATAAGGCCAAGGTTCATTCCCTGCTCATCGCCTATGAGGTTTTGTCCGCCATCGCCACGGGTAATACTCAAGTAAGCAGTTTCGTACTTGCGCTCGTTTGCCAGATAAGCCAGCAATCGGGTATTTTCATCATCAGGATGAGCGGCTATATACAGCACCTTGCCAAATACCTGTAATTTTTGAATTTCATGGTAAATGTCTGCACTAGAGTGAGTCTTGG
>JBBKXV010000116.1:0-2961 GCA_037969665.1 Candidatus Altimarinota bacterium | reverse complement strand
GCATAGCCCCCCTCTCCTTTTTCAATATGTCCTGCGGGCAATGACCAAAAGCCACTCATCCATATGCCACCGCTTCTTCTGGATAGTAATATGCGCTGATTTTTTTCTACTATTATGTATGCGATAGGATAGACTTTATGTTTCTCGTAGGTCATGAACAGTAACTGAATAGATAAAACATATTCACACTATCATTCGTCGTGTTTTAATGTACATACCATATCCAGATCCTAGCAATTGACTCTATTGCAAATGAGCACTATCATGCAGGTGATTATTTTTGACATTATCACCTATGAATCCTAAGCATTTTTTGATCATACCTCTAGCGCTCCTCCTAGTTTCCTGTGGAGGTGGTTCCTCAAATCCACTACTTACAGATAATACCAATGGGAGTGTCTCCATAGACAACTTAGACCAAGATAACCAAAATTCCCCTGATATTGAGGTGGCAAAAGAGGAACGAAAAGCCTTGGAGGCAAAGTTAAAAGAAGCTCGAACATTGATTGCTGATACAAAAAAGCTAGATATTAGCACAGAGCAAGCAACCGTAAAGGATAACCTCGCAAAGGCGCGAAGCATCACAGCAGAGCTCACTGAGATTGACGACTTTTTTCTTGAGGCCGATGAGCTTTCCAATGCTATTGGTGAAATAGAGGATACAATGAATAGCTTTATTAGTGTTGGTGGCGATGCTCCTGTAGTGTTTGATCTTGGGGGATCCACTCCAGATAGCGTAAACAGTATTCTTTCCTTTGCACGTGCTGGAGGTACTATCTATGCTGTGGGTACTAACGGTCTCTATAATACGACCGATAGCTCAAAGACTCTCATTCCAATGCCTGCAGGTGTCGGAAGCCAAAGTGCATTCTACTCACAAAAGTTTCAAACGCTGTATATCAATGGTACAGATGGAGGATTTTATGCACTCAAAGGAGGAGAAATCATACCATCAAATCTTAAGGAAGGAAGCATCAAACATACTGGTCACCTCATTGCCTACGGAGCAAATCTCTACCTCAATGATCCTGTTCAACGAGCATTTTGGAAGTATTCTAGTACAGCAGATGGCTTTCAACTAGACGGAAGCGCACTGGATCAAGCAAGCCTAGAAAATACCACTATCCAATCAGCAGCTATTGATGGAAATGTCTTTATACTGACAAGTGCTGGAGATCTCATGAAGTATACAGCTGGTCAAAAAGTAGACCTCACTGTGGAACGCAGTACTAAGGGGCTCTCCTCACAAGCAATGCTATATACCGACCTAGGAAGCTCGTATCTATATATCTTTGACCCTGTACAGAAAAAGATTATTAAATTTCTCAAGAAAAAAGACGAGCTTACGCTATCGAAAGAGTACACGCTGGAAACAGGGTTTACCTCTGGGTTTGTGTTACCAGGTGATGGTAAAGCCTACCTCACAGATGGAAAGAAGGTCTTTAGTGTTGAATTATAAATAGAGTACTCTAACCAGAACGTACAAAAGAGGCTCCCTTATCGGAGCCTCTTTTTTGATTATTACACCTTCATTTTACAACCCGATTGGGGTACAATGAAACATGATCTCCTTTTACTACATAATGTCATATACCTATGAACATTCAACTCACGTTTAAGAACATCGACGACAGTGAAAAAGGACCTATTGAGCACCTGCTCCGCGCTCAAATTGAAGATCTCTCAGAGTACCTTCAAAAGGATCTCACAGATGAAGACTCTGGATTTGCAAAATGCACCGTGGAGTCTTTTGATAAACATACCGTATACCATGTATCTGTTCATATCACTATCAAGGCAGGGCATGCAAAATCATACCATGCAGAAGAGAAAAAGCATAAATACGACGAAGCGATCAACCTTGTACGAGGTAAGCTTCAACAGCAAATCCTTTCCGATAAAAAATAAAACATCACCATGCCACTCAGCCTACACGCACGTCAGATTTTAGACTCCCGAGGAAATCCCACTGTGGAGATAGAAGCCACCATTGATGGACATACAGTGAGGGCCGCAGTGCCCTCTGGTGCATCAACTGGCGTGCATGAGGCTGTAGAGCTCCGTGATGGTGACCAGTCCACTTATATGGGAAAAGGTGTCTTACGGGCAGTAAGCAACATCAATACCCTCATTAGTTCGCAACTACACACCATAGACATCCGTGATCAACAAGCTGTGGATCACTTTTTATGCACACTTGATGGTACGCACAATAAGGCAAGGCTTGGGGCAAATGCTATCTTAGCTGTATCAATGGTACTGATGAAGCTTGAAGCCACAAGGCAAGGCATACCTCTGTTTGCTCATATCAGAAATCTAGCAGCGCGACATATGGAAGTGGCACCTATGTATGTCCTCCCCATGCCCATGATGAATATCCTCAACGGAGGTCAGCATGCGGACTCTGGACTATCTACACAAGAGTTTATGATCGTACCCGTGGGCGCAACAAGTTTTTCTCATGCGCTACAGCTTGGTGCCGAGGTATTTCACCATCTCAAAACACTACTCAAAATGCGTGGTCTAGCAACTTCTGTGGGTGATGAGGGAGGATTTGCTCCCCATATTGGCACCACTGATGATGCCCTTGTAGTCATCGAAGAAGCCATAAAGCAGGCAGGACACACCGGTCTCATCAAACTAGCCATGGATGTGGCAGCTTCTGAGTTTTATGACAATGGCTCTTATCTCTTTGAAGGAACAAGTATGCATGCTGATGAACTTACTCTGTATTATGAGCAGCTGTTAGCACGACACCCTATCCTATCCATAGAGGATGGCCATGCTGAGGATGATATCCCAGGATGGAAAAGGGAAACAAAGGTCCTAGGCAGCTCTATGATGCTAGTGGGAGATGATCTTTTTGTGACTAATAAAGAACGTCTACAAATGGGAATAGATGAAAGAATTACTAACAGTATTCTTATCAAACTCAACCAAATTGGCACGGTAACTGAGACC
>JBBKXV010000115.1:0-1055 GCA_037969665.1 Candidatus Altimarinota bacterium | reverse complement strand
CAGCACTACTGCAGGTGGATAATGCAAAAAAAAGTCTAGCAAATACATTGGCACTAAATGAGAGTAATATAAAAACTGCAGAGGCTCGTCTTACAGAGGCTCAGATTGCTGTGGCAAATGCAAAAAAATCCTTGGAAACAGGTAAGCCACTTCAAGATAAAAATATTGCTACAGCTGAGGTGGAGGCATTTTATAATGCGACTACTTATCTTGATGATGTAGACAGATCTCTAAGGGCCGTCAACGAAATTATTACTGTGGAGGATTATAACCAGAGTGCCAATGCAAGTTACAAAAATCTATTGGGAGTACTAGAAACCAACTCCTATGGAAACTTGGTCTCTAGCTACCAGTTGCTCAAAAATAGCTATAATGCGAAGCGTGATCTTTTTGAGGTTACAGGAGATGTTCTTTCCTTTACAGATATTATTTCTAGATTAGAAACGTTGAAGGTACTGTTATCAGATAGCTCTGCGATGCTTTCGCGAGCTAGTAATGTTTTGGATAACTCTGTGACGAGTACATCCTTTACTGTTACTAGCCTCAATGCACTAAAAACAACAATTCTTACGCAGAAAGACAGGTCTGCGGCTACATTATCCGCCCTATCTACAACAAAGTATAAGGTAGAAAATCTGCAACTGACACAAGATAACCAAGTGTCTGGCCTTGAGAACGCTGTTGCCTCTGCAGAAGCGGCATTGATTAGTAGTAATCAAGCACTTATTAATGCCAAAACCACAGCGATTAGCAACGAAACAAATGCAAGAAATACCATACGAACAGCGGAGGAGTCATTGAACCGTTCCCAGGGACAGAGTGAGGGACGGGAGGGGGATATTGACAAGGTAAGGCAAGCATATGAGCAAGCAGAAAATCAATATAATACATTGGAAGCAACACTCAAAGAGTCTGAAGCTAGCCTTGATAAAAGCCGTATTGACCTTACCTCACAGCTGGCTTCAGCAAAGGTGCAAAAAAATGCACAGGCGGCAGATGCGAGAGATGAGGATGTACGTTCGCAAGAGGAACGTGTCAAACAAGCACGCTTGGCC
>JBBKXV010000114.1:0-1761 GCA_037969665.1 Candidatus Altimarinota bacterium | reverse complement strand
CAATAGGTGTACTTGTGCTTCCTTCAATAATCTCACAGAGAACGCTGCTTTCGTCTTGAATATTTGCTTTGAACAGCATCTCCTTCCCTCGAGTGTACCCATCAACAATGCTGGTAACCACAGGAGTAATAGAAGCATTTGAGACCACAGGATCACTATCATCAAGTGGAGTTTCTGGAATTACAGGGTATCCGCTAATGGACCCAAGCTCTATCTTTCCGTAGTTTGTATCTGTATAGATTCCGTTCGCCCACTCTCGATTATAGAGCTCCATTATATACCCCGTTGCCCCAGAGAAGAGTGTATTAGCTGGAAGGAGAATAAAGTTGGTTGGGATGCTTGAAGGGTATTGTGGCGGAACAAGTCCTACAGTTGCCGACTGTACGTTGGTGTTACTACACTGAGATTGCAGAAGACATTTAAATGAGAATAGTCCCTGTGTATTGACCGGTGTTTGATAGCCCGTACTACTTGCGTTAGGATCATAAATGTATGTTACCTTCCCAAGGATACTCAGGTAGTAAGCTTTTGTTGTATCAGGGGCGAAGGTGATAGCACCACCTGGTAAAGGAAGGAGTAAACGCTTATCGATGGCTGAATACGGGTAGTATGTGGGAGGCACAGCCTGTGGGTGAAGTGTCTTGAGATCATTCACAATACGAGCTTTACCCAATGCAGGAATCGTAATTTGTGAAGATGCTTTATTATCAATATGAAGTACCCCTTGAGCACCAGCATTTTGCGCCATGAACATGGCGGCCTCACTATAAAATTCTTCACCTGGGTAACGTACCGCACTATTGACTCCAAGACCATTATTGCCGCTCTTACCAACTTGAAGTGTGTCTACACCAAGCTTGATATTGGAGTTGTTGAGGTGAAACATCACAGGGTAATACAGGATGTTTGGTCCACTCGTAATGGAGGTTACCACGGTCTTTATACCTGCGAAGTAGCTATTTAGAGGATTCTCAGGTTGCGGTGTTACCTCCAGAGCTATTGAAGTGACTCTAGCAGGAGTTGCTGGGTTTCTAGCCTCCACGGGAATAGTGGCCTTAGAATCAACTGTGGAACATTTTTTTTGCAGTCCACCCGCTTCATTATTATAGTAATCGTCAGTATAGTATTTGCTGTCATTCCACTTGTAGCTTTCAGCAAAGACCTCGATACTCTCCCAGCCCTCAGGAACCGCAATCCCCTCGTACTCCAGCATATTTCCCATATCAATTGGCTCGGGGAGGGAAAAGGTTGGAGAAACATTGCCGTACTGGTCCCTTAGTCTGTAGTGTGTATATCTTTTCGGAAGTGGTTTATTCGGAGATTGTGTCTGATCCATAGTAATTTGAGCTGTCCCGTCTGGTAGCCGTCTAGCTGTTGAGGGTACTTGTACGTTATTACATGCGATAATGTCACCGTAGTACGGACGGTATATTTCAAAAGGGGCACCGTTTGATGTTATTTTCTCATCTCCTACGCTGTAGAGAGTTTTATCGATCAGTTGTTGTGGCTTGTAAGGACTGAGTATTGAATGTATTCCATACCGTGAGGCAGAACCACTTCTAGGAAATGGAGCCCCCTTTCCATTTAAGGAAAACTCTATCATCGCAGGCATCTCCGTACTCGGATCAAAGCCATTTAAAATTTGTACTGTACCGTTTCCTTGCACCTTTACATTGAGCTCCTTCGGGTATGACGTCGGCTTTACTTGAACAATACGAGTCTCTCCAGGTATGGGAGAAGCTGGTACCTTTGAAGTAGAAC
>JBBKXV010000113.1:0-1118 GCA_037969665.1 Candidatus Altimarinota bacterium | reverse complement strand
TCTGATGCAGCAGCATCATTCTTTCTTGCAAAAAAGTGTTTCATATCCCACGCGTTACCCTTTCCTCCTCCTCCTATCATCTGAAAGTGCCATGGGCCTTGAGTATTTGCTGAGGCGGTATTTGCAGTCACATCAAAATTTGCTGCTCCTTCTCCAATTGCGCGCATTCTGGTGTCTGAATAAAAGACCTTTAATCGTGTTATGCCCAATTGAACTTCACTATCTACAGGACTGCCACCACCAATCGCACCTCCTTGGGGGGCAAGATATACATGTGTGAATCCTGGAGTATACCAGCCAAAGAAGTCTGTTCCCAAGGCACCGACGCGGTGAAGACCTAATCGCACGTATGCCCCACTCCACTCATACCCAATGCTCGTAACATCCACCAATGACTCCACAATAATATCGTCTTCAAAGAACTCTTTTTGCGTCTTGATCACATCTGAGTACCCTGGGCCGCCTGCTGCATAAGCATTATACGCAGATGAGTCAACTTCCATATGAAGATGATCACCATCAGTTGTAAACCCTCCATTTGAAACTCTTTGTGCTAAGGTCCAACTGTTTCCATCATACTGGCTACGGTCAAAGTCATCAAAAAAGATAAAGGTATCATAACCATTACTTCCCTGCTCCACTGTAGCATTTCCGTAGTGCATAAATACTTTGCTTGTACCTCTGCTTCTCGTCCGCACCCAAAGCGTCGAGTTTGCTCCATTATTCCAATCCTCTATCCAGTAAGGTAGATTGTACCCGTGTTCATCAGTAAACCGTATATCATCTCCATCAGCGTTTGCAAGATTGCCATAGCTAAAGGTATTATTTAGACTTACCTTGACCTGCACTCCGTCCACAGTGGTGGTGGGTGATATGGCTACCTCTCGTTTGTAGGTAAATGTTTCCTTTGTATCGTGTCCCACCCATGCCTCAAAGGATGCCTCACCTGAAAGGTCTAGGCTACCACTATCTGCTATGGTGACAGCATCATTCGTGCCGTCAAAGGACAATGCATTCCCAAATACTCCTGGAACAGTACTAGGACAGTTGGTACATGTACCCGCATTATTATTTCCTGAGGCATCATCAAATGTCACTGCTCCTGCTTGTTCATCACC
>JBBKXV010000112.1:0-4009 GCA_037969665.1 Candidatus Altimarinota bacterium | reverse complement strand
ATCCTAAATGGAATTTTTTCGAAGTAATTCCCAGTTCTCAGTTCTTAGTTCTCAGTTCTTAGTTCTCAGTTCTTAGTTCCCAGTTTTCAGTTCTCAGTTCCCAGTTCCCAGTTCTCAGTTCTCAACTTACCCACCCCTACCTATTCCTCCATTTCTTATCCACCTTTACCTGCAGCTCCAAGTATACTTTTTTATGAAAATCTTTTTCGAGGTCTTTTCGTACAATTGTTCCTATCTCCTTTAGCTTTGCACCTCCCTTTCCAATGACAATTCCCTTTTGAGACTCTCTTTCTACACTGATCTGGGCTATGATCCGCACAATTTTTTCATCCTCATCAAGGCTCATCACCTCCACATTGATACTATGTGGGAGCTCTTCTCTTGTCTCTAGCATCACACGTTCACGTATATTTTCAGCCACCATAAAGTCCATCTTTCTATCCGTGAGCATATCCTCAGGATAAAAAAACTCACCCTCTGGTATATGCTTTTGTAACTCCTCTATGACTTCCTCGGTGTGCAACCCCTTGAGCGCTGAGATATAAAAAATATCATTGAACCCATACTCAGCCAATACCTCATTGTAGTGCAGTGAGTTTGCAACAGAGGTCTTGGACTTTACGTCCACCTTGTTGACTGCCACCACAACCCTCTTCTTTTTTTCTCCCAATAGATCCAAAATAACACGCTCCTCCCGACCGATAGGACGAGAGACATCAAGCATATACAGCACTACATCAGCCTCTCCCAGTGCTTGGGTTGCTTGCTTATTTAAAATCTGATTATACAGCTTGGCGCTCTGGTGAATACCAGGCGTATCCAAAAAGATCATCTGCGTCTCTCCCTCTGTAAAGATACCCTTGATGGTATTACGAGTAGTCTGAGGAATATGGGTAACGATAGCCACCTTTGCCCCACATATATGATTGACAAAGGTAGACTTACCTACATTTGGACGTCCGATCACTGCTACAAATCCTGATTTTTTCATATTATACATATCAAATACTTACAGTGGCATGATAGAATGTAATGGTCAAAGTTACAACTTTATAATTAATGAATGAATTAGAGAATTCACTTTTTCCTTTGAACTACTTATTATCTACTATACATATACATGCACGCTATCATATACACCAAGGACTCCTGTGGGTATTGCCACAAGGCGCTCACTACGCTAGATCAGATGAAGGTCAGCTATACCAATATTGATGTCACCCACGATCAAGAGCTCTACCAAGAAATGGTGGAGCGCTCTGGTGAACGCACGGTGCCTCAAATATTTTGGCATGTGGGTGGGTCTGACGAGATGCATGCACTGCTGTCCACTGGAAAGCTTCCTTTTGTAACTCTAAAAAAGCCCTACTCCTGTGAGTAGGGCTTTTTATGTATGTTGTCTCGATCTAAGCAGACTCTCCCCCACTCAACCCGAGCGCCTCTAGTAGTACCTCTATACTCATACTTTCCTCTGGGAGCTGTATTTCTACCTGCTCTGGGTACTGTGAGTCAGACTTGGCAAAGGATTCTATGAGTAGGTTTATGTTATCAATATCATTTATTTGAGAAGGCTCCATGATAAATTGTTCTGATAGCTGGAGGTGATCCCCAGGCATATACCCTATCACGTAACTTAGACTATTTAAAAACTTGATCAACTTTGGCATGACTTTCCTCATGTCGTTGCGCACTTCATACAGATTGGTTTCCTGATCCAGCAGCAATACTCCTTTTTGCACATATTCAATGACCTGCTCTGGATTGATGGTCATAAGCATTGAGTGCATTGGCTCACTGGCATCTATGTCGATATCTAATAGTGGTGCTGTGGTATGCTGTAGCAGCTCTCGCACGCGCCCTATGATGGAGCTATCCGTGAGATGACCAAGCGTGGCATCAATGCCTAGCCCAGTTAGGTCGATATGGTACCATTTTTCTTTGTGCTCCGAGAGCTTGCTTATCATTTGCTCCATAGTAACCTTTTGTATCAGTGGTAGATCAGCCTGCACCATCTCAATAGTTCTGAGCTTGAAGTATAGTCTTTCGTTATTCATAGCAAGGTCCACCCCTATCTTACCCTTTACCTTCATGCTTTGATTATCAAGATTGGCAAATATATCAAAAGCAAGATCCACTGAGGCATCTGTGGCCTCCAACAGACTTCCACTTCCCGTCACTCCACCGGTAGACGTGAGGTCCAAACGAGCAGTTATTTTTTCTCCAGGAAATTTACTGTTTGTCATGTTGATATCCAACATAGCTGTACCAGAGGATGTTGTAGGAGAAAACCCGTGCTCTAGCGTTTTTTCAATCACGAGCAACAGCTCCTCCTCTCCTCTAGTCAGCTCTCGTGTCTCCTTTGAAAATCTTTTATACCACTCCCCATAGGCGTCATCCAAGCTAGTCTGGTAGACAAAGCTATCTCGATCTGAAATCACCATAGTCCGATAGATGTACTCAAAGACTTCACCTCGTGTTGCCTTGTCTGCCAGCTTTGTCTCCACTGACTCCTCTGCAATCTTTTGTCCAAGGGATGACTTGAGATACTTATCATACCAAAGATCTTGGTTGACCACTGGTAAATACCGCTGGTAATCCAAGTGAAATGCCTCATGAATTACTTTTAATGCCTCAGCATGAGTGACATTATTTCCTGCCTTAAAGGTACCATCATCATATCCATCAATATATCCTCTACTCTCTGCCCAACAGACATCCGCAGCAAACCACTCCTTGTGGATATCCGCAAGACAATCCGAATACTCTTCTCCTGGACGCTCTTTACGAACCACACTGGTAATGAGCTTCATAAACTCTGCTCTATTGATAGGGTCACCCAATCTAAGGTTTCCACCATCTGCATCTCCTGCTACCACTCCATTACTCATCAAAAATGATACGGACGTTGGTAGTGACGGAGCTTGTTCCTCCGCATGGACTGCTATAAACGAGCTCATGAGAGCAAGTGTTACTAGTGATGATACTACTATTTTTTTCATAAGTGGTGTAAACGTATATTACTCTATAGACATAATACTCTATCTCACCCTAAAATCGCAAGATTACTACCTTGACTTGAGGAAAGAAGAAAGGCCATGGGTTGATGCATATCCTAGACCAATAAGTATAAATACCACATCTCTCAGTCTGATGTAGACAATAAGCGGTATCGCGAGTAATGGATCCATACCTGCAAGTTGCAATGCTGCTGCTTGAGCCACCTCCAAAGCCCCTGCACCACCTGGAGTTGGTACTAGGTAAGAGATCAAGGGAAGTGTACTCACCGCCATGACTTGCGTAAAGGTAGGCCAAATACCCAGTGACCATAGCATGATATAGTACTCCAGCAACAGCTCCAAATACGTGACAATACTGATAACAATAATCCAAAATAGCTCCTTTGGGTGCCCCGTAAACAACCTTTCAATTATTTTTTCTGTATCAATTATTTTTTGCGCATATTGTTGTATCTTTGGGATACGGTGCAATTGAAACAGCCTAAAGAGCATGATAAAAAATCCGTCTTTGACGATGGTGAAGTAAAAGAAAAGAATAAATCCCAACACAACACACCCAAGGATGACATAGGTCACCACGTCTTGCCCACCACCATGTTGCGTGGCAGCCAGTAGTAGAAGTAGCGCCCCCAATGCAAATACCGCCAGCGTGACGGCTTCAAATACCTTATCGACAATCATACCTGCCACTGCTTCTTTTCTCGATATTCCCGACTTTTCTAGTACCGATAGCCTCAATGGCTCTCCCGCGAGTTGCGCTGATGGTATGATATATGCTAGAGCATAGGCTGCAAATTTCACTCCAAGTAATTTTCCAAGAGAAAGTTTTTTAGTATTCTCCCCCGCGTGTATAATAAGATCCCATCTCCAGGCATATAGCCAGAGGTTAAAGATAGAGACTCCCACAAAGATGATAAATGCCAAGGGAGAAATCTTGGTCAGTGAGGTCAAGATAACCGTGGATTCTTTTTGAAAAAAGAGCACACCAAATA
>JBBKXV010000111.1:0-3491 GCA_037969665.1 Candidatus Altimarinota bacterium | reverse complement strand
GCCTCGTCTATATATATAAAACAGTTTAGATTTGTAATACTGACAGAATACCAATATACTATTATCTACCCTTTCCCAACAACCTAAGCATACTCATATACTACAAGATGGTTTCTCTTCAAAAAGATATTCAAATACTACGTAACTCTTTGGAGCTGCCACGAATTACTTGTGGGATAGCTCATGAAACTAATGGTTCACATCAAGCTTGTATATACGGGCGTTCTCCAAGACTACAAGTAGGATGTGCACATAGTGATATTCCGCTTATCCTCTCACGAGTGTTACTGCACAAACGTACCACTCTTTCCGCCACTCAACGTCGGTCTTTTTTACACACACTACTCAGTATACAACAAGAGTTAAAGCACTTGGACAACGATGTTTATGAAAAAAGGTTACAAGATGAACACCTGCAAAAAAAACAGCAAGAAGTGCTTGCGTTAAAGCTTAGTGCCCTTATTAAAAAAGTACTCTCAACTATGTTTTTTACACCAGAAACACCGTAATACTATGTATTCACCTCTAGTTCTAAAAAGGAAGATAGTATTCCACTATAACACTCCAGATGCACACTATATGTGACCGGTCAGCAAGATTTTTAACACCTCACCCACTTCGTCCCATCTACTTTACAGATCAGTCCATCAAGCTCAAGTAAAGAAAGCTCCTGACTGCAAGTGACCACGTCCATTGCAGATAGTACCACAACTTCATCATGCTCCATGGGCACATAACTCAATATATGCGATAGAGGTCCCTCCAGACCAATCTGATGTGACTGCATTTGTTTAGAGTCATCTATTCCCAGCAGTGCCAAAATATCACTACCGTCACGGACCACTGCGGCCTCTCCCTTTGCAATGAGGCTGTTTGTGCCATGACAAGTAGGAGAAAAAATATCTCCAGGTACAGCCCCAACCTCTCTCCCCAACTCCAATGCCAAGGATGCTGTAATAAGAGACCCCGATTTTTCAGCAGCTTCTACAACTACAGTCACCTCAGAGATAGCCGCCACCATCCTGTTGCGTAATGGGAAGTGATACGGCCTCGCCTTTGCTCCAAGAGGAAACTCGCTCAACAGCAACCCGTCCTCAACAATGTCCTCCATCAGTGACCTATGTGACGTAGGATAGGCAACATCTATTCCCGTGCCGAGCACCCCCATTGTACTAACCCCAGAAGCAATACTTTCTCGGTGACAGGCAGCATCAACACCATAGGCCAGCCCACTTACCGTGACAATACCATAGACTGCAAGGTTACTCAGTAGTTGTTTTACAACACGCTTTCCATACGAGCTCACCTTTCGTGAACCCACCAGTGCCACTCGTTGTCTTTTATGTAACAGTAGCTCTTTGTTGCCACGCATATAGAGTAAAAAAGCACGGGGTTTGATCTCATAAAAAAACTCAGGGTAATCTGCATCTCCCTCTACAATGATGTCAATACCTCTAGACTCCATATACTGTTTTGCAGCCTCTGGGGAAATGAGCGCTCGCTTCTGCAACACAATATCTATATGGTCCTTTATACCAATCTCTATCAGTGTAGATGCACTCAACGTTTCCCATGCTTGTTGAAAGTCTCCAGCGTACTTGTCTGAAAGTCGCCGTAACCGTTCGTGGGTCATCCCTGGCAAGAGGTGTAGTGAAGCAAGGTAGTGGTGCATAACCAGCGCATAAAGAATAGGAGTACCAACAGTATTCCTTATGTCTTCATTACTTCTTAAGAAAAATTATGATCTATGTTGTTATTCCGGATCAACACGAGCAGATGACCTCCAGCCATCTGGCCCCATCATCACCACAAACTCACCCTTATGCTCACCTTTTTTTGCCAAGAACTCCTCAGCAACTGCCACAGTGGTACCACGGTAGTAACTCTCATATATTTTCGTCATCTCACGCGCCACCACAAGCTCCCGCTCTGGGAAAAGCTCTGCAAACTGAGATATGGTTTTTTGGATACGGTGTTTTGACTCATAAAACACCACAGTATATGGAAGAGTAGAAAAACTCTCTAACATAGTTTTTCTTCCTTTTTTAATGGGAAGAAACCCAAGATACAGAAAATGGTTAGTAGGCAACCCTGATGCGGTAAGTCCTGTTAAAAATGCAGCAGCTCCAGGAATTGGCACTACTTCAATTCCACGCTCTAATACCTTTTGAATAAGCACAAACCCTGGATCAGAAATTCCAGGAGTACCCGCATCGGAAACTAGCGCGAGATCTTTGCCATCTTCTAACATGGTAATAATACGCTGAACCTCAGCATCCTTGGAATGTGCATGAAATGCAGTGAGTCCCTTAGCCTCAATCTCATGACGTTGTAATAATTTTTTTGTAGACCTAGTATCCTCACACACAATAACATCAGCAGCACGAAGTGTCTCAATAGCACGGAGTGAGATATCCGAAAGATTTCCAATGGGTGTTGAAACAACAGAAAGCATATTATAGATCAGAAAGAACAAAGGGGGTGGAAAACATCAACAACATGGATAATATGAATAGTCCGAGAGATAAGGCTTGCTCAGGAGAAGTTTCCACTTGTGAGACAAATGCAGTTGATGCCTCTATATTTTGTGCAGGTAGCATACTCACATCCATGGACGTAGCATATAAGGCTATACTGCCTGTGGCTATATCTTGCAATGCTGGAGTTGAAGTAACTTCTCCCTGTAGTATATTATTAACTACACTTGAGGGAACTTTTGACTTTATTTTTACCAACTCTGTGTTAGCGTTGGAATTACGTGTCGCGCTAGAAACAGAACTCTGAACCTTACTTATTGCGCCCTGTGCTTCTCTCTGCACCAGCTCGCCATCTTTTGCAGCGCCATACGTCCAAGTATCAAGCACCTCGCCTTTATAAAGCAACTGCAGTGTTCCTCCTGCATTTGGTAAAAACCCACCTATAACGTCTCCATATATTCTATGCTGCGCTCCTTCCACATGTATCGCTGGCAACTCATAAGATCTAGAGTTAATTCTCAATGTAATACCAGAAAGAGTCTCCTGATCAGTGGATATTTCAAACCACTCGACACCATAGCTATCTTTCCCCTCTGGATTTGGCAGTGCTCGTAAAAAATGTACCTTGGGAATATTGTCCACAATAGTAGTTTTCTTCACATCAACCGCTAAGGGATCCTTTTCTTCTCTTACCCTATGCATGACATACTGTGGAAAGGAAGATATGCTATCAGCAGTAACTACAATGTGAAGTGGCATTGCATTTCGCTCAACTTGGAGCTCTGCACTTCCCTGTCCTACCTTGTCTAACACTGCACTGGCCAACTTTTCCTCTCCCTGGTACAGAGCAACCTCTACATTGGGAAGTCCCTGCACAATCCAAAGTATCTTGCCTCCTTTCGCAATCAACTCCCCCCTATAGTGATATGAAAGCCACTTCTTAAATAGAAAGTCTGAAGATATCCCCACAATACCACTCTGTTCTTTAAAAAAAGTACGTAGAGTTCCCATAGT
>JBBKXV010000110.1:0-1179 GCA_037969665.1 Candidatus Altimarinota bacterium | reverse complement strand
GATGGGCTAGGGCGCATAAAACTCAAGGTAGTTACGGCCAAAAAGAAGTATAGCTTTTTCTTTCTTGTAGCTACAAAACAAGCGGTGGAGGAGTTTATAGCATCATAATGCAGTGTGCTTGTCGCTACTATAAAGTAAAATAGTATTGCTATGTCAATATCATGGTTTCTATGTATACTGCCTCTGATTTTTAAGTAACAACATCATTATGTCATTCGATAAACTAGGCTTATTGCCTTCTCTCCTTAGTGCTGTAAAGAGCCAAGGATATGAAACACCTACCCCAGTACAAGCCCAAGCAATTCCCTGCATTATTGAGGGAAAAGATGTGCTCGCTAGTGCACAGACGGGTACGGGAAAAACTGCGGGTTTTACTCTCCCAATGCTACAGAGACTGAGTACTGGTCCTGTACATGGAGGAAGCCGTCCTCACGTGCGGGCGTTGATCCTTACGCCTACTCGGGAGCTTGCGGCGCAAGTAGCAGAAAGCGTTGCTACTTATGGTAAACATTTACCATTGAAGTCTGCGGTGATTTTTGGAGGAGTAAATATTAGCCCTCAGATCCAAAAATTAAAAAGAGGAGTAGATATTTTGATTGCCACCCCAGGACGACTCTTGGACCATGTGGGACAGCGTACTGTGGATCTTTCCAAGGTAGAAATCTTGGTGCTGGATGAGGCAGATCGAATGCTTGATATGGGATTTATTCACGATATCAAAAAAGTATTAGCAATATTACCACGTAAAAAGCAAACACTCTTTTTTTCTGCGACATTTTCAAATGATATCAAAAGACTTGCAGATGATCTCTTGGATTCTCCAGTACATATTGCGGTTTCACCTGAAAATACTACAGCGGAGCGTGTGTCACAGTTGGTCTACAAGGTAGATCGTGTGCGAAAGAGAGAGCTACTGTCCAAGCTCATATTGGAGGGAAGTTGGAAGCAAGTGCTAGTGTTTGGTCGCACAAAACACGGATGTAACAAGCTTGTAGAGCAGCTAGATCAAGATGGTATTACCGCAATGGCTATTCATGGAAATAAAAGTCAGGCGGCGCGTATACGAGCTTTAGCAAACTTTAAGCAAGGAAAGATACAAGTGTTAGTAGGTACCGACGTTGCTGCGAGAGGATTGGATATTACTGATCTTCCTCATGTTGTAAACTACGAGTTGCCAAA
>JBBKXV010000109.1:0-5814 GCA_037969665.1 Candidatus Altimarinota bacterium | reverse complement strand
GGGAGAGGATGGCGTAAGGCTGACAAGAAAGGAAAAAAAGGAGCTAGAAAAGAAACGTTCCGCTACTTCCTAGCTTGACTTTTCAATACATAGCCCTATCATCCCTGCGCAATATGGGAATGATGGGGCTATATGTGGTCTGGTGGAGTAGGGTAAAATATAATATGATTGTTGATTCATGGAGTCTCAGGGCAAAAGAGAAATACATATAGATAGTTTGCCTTTTGAGAGTAATGATTTTGTTGAGGCAGCTTTAAAGTGCCAGTGTAAAGGTAATTTGATTGATGTGCCTTTTGACAATGCAATTCTTACTTTAACTGTTGCCTTACAACTTTGGGCAAAGAATTATCTCAAAAAAAATAAATATATACCAAAACAGAATAAAGTAGTTCTAAAGGATATTGTGTCTATCGCAGCAGATAGTGTGCAAAGGAAGGAGCTTGCGCATCTCTTGTACGAAGGTTGGTTTGATTCATTATTTCCTGAGGTGTCAGATCAAATTGTTCCTCATGTACAAGAACGAACGCGGGGTAATTTGTTGAGTGTGATGGACGCAGACTACACCAATTTCACTAGAATATTCGGTTCGTTGAGACTTGGTAGTCAAAATTATAAATTGAGAAGATGGTCGCCAGATGGTGCTGAACAACAGAAAAATTATGTGAAGGAAAAGTTTATGAAACCACTATTGGAGCTATATGTAACCCAACAAAGTCAGATGTCAGTAACATTGCAAGATGAGTATCGGGATGTGACAGTTGCAGCTAAGAGTATGTTGGAGAGTAATACTAAAGGTGAGGTTGGAGAGAGTATGTTGGATAGTGTATCTTCCAAGATTGGGATTCTGCTTACGGAGCTGGAAGACCTTTATGATGTGGATTCATATTTTTCGCAAACGATCTCGGCATACCCTATTTTACAGTTGATTAGGTTTACACTTTATAGGGCAAAGTCAGATGACGTTCACTACGCGCGAGTGATCTGGTATGTACTCGGTCAGCTGCTTCATGAGGTGTCTGTCAATTACTGTACAGAAAAAGAATTTATGCGCCATATGCTAGAGGAGGGTGTGCTTAAGGATAGTGCAATGATCGCGCAATATGTTGGTGAGGATGGGGCGAGAGTATATCATGAAAACGTACTCTTGGCTGGTTGTGCTTATGAAGGAGAAGATAAAAAAAGGTATATAGCAAAGGAGGTAGATATTTTATTAGAAGATATTGACTGGGTGTCTCCAGAAGAGCATTCTATATTTTTTCATTTGAGGACGTTATTTACACATATGCCTCTTGATATCAAGGGGTATGAGTCATTGCAGGATATAGATGATATTGTTGCTCGTCATCTCGATCATGTGTGGGCAGTATTTGGTGCTGTTGTACGTTTTGCGATCGAACATAAGAAAAATATAGGGCCTCAAAGCAACATGCTTGTGAAGTACATGGAGTTGATTCGTGTCATCAATAAAATGCTTGAAGCAAAAGAGGCATTATCCAATGAGGTTATACAGATAGAATTTGAGATCATGTTAGCTACTAAAATGATTGTAGATAATGATGATGTCGGAAGGGAAACAGATGAGCAGAAAACTAATGTCAATTTTAGTATTGGGTTAGCTAACAAGCATCATGAAGGAAAGCTCAATGAACTATCTGAGGGGGAAGTGTCTTCCACTCAAAAGTTTATGGAAATTCTGCTCACATCGGCCATTATTGAATACTTCAAAAAGAAAACAATCAAAGAGCAAGAACAAGATACTAGAAGTCCTTTACCTTCCACAGTTCATCAATAAGATGAACCATAGGTAATTACTCTAGTTTTTATGAATCAACAAACAAAGATCGCCGTCCTCGGGTACGGTGTAGAAAGTCAAAGCACTTGTGCATATTTAAAAAAACATGGGTTTTCCAATGTGACGGTGTTTGATACTCGTACATATGTAGATACCATAGAGGGGTATCCCTGTGTATTTGCCGAGGATGCACTGAAGCAACTTGTTACCATGGAGGTAGTATTTCGCACCCCAGGTATTTCATATAATCATCCCAACCTAGTTGCTGCCAGAGATGCAGGGGTGGAGATCACCTCCCAGGTAGAGTACTTTTTACAACATGCTAAGGGGATGACCATTGGAGTGACAGGAACAAAGGGTAAGACCACGACTTCAACATTTATGCATCATCTCTTGCACGAAGCTGGCAAGGATGTTCATCTCATAGGCAACATGGGCAATGGCATGCTTGATGTGCTGGATGGGCTTACAGAGGAAAGTATTTCTCTTATGGAGCTGTCTAGTTTTCAACTTATGGGATGCCGCTATAGTCCACATATCGCAGTAGCTCTTGCTGTGACTCCTGAGCATCTGGACTATCATCTAGGCCTCGAGGAATACTATGAAGCGAAATACAATATCACAGCCCACCAGTCCTCAGGAGATATACTCATTGTGTATAAAGATAATCATGTTTCTCACAGCTATGGAGAAAAAAGTAAAGCTACTGTGTATAGTATTTCTCCACAAGGTGAGGTAGATCAAGGGGCATATCTAAAACAAGAACATACGATTTTGAAATGGAATAGTCAGGTAGAACCTATTTCCTTTGAAGGGTTTTCACTTCCTGGGAAACATCAAAGAATCAACGCTATGCCTGGTCTGCTTATTGCGAGACTGCTTGGCATTTCCGTAGAAAAGATAGAAGCTGCCATGAAGAGCTTTGGGGGGGTGGAGCATCGATTAGAGCATATCGGTCAAGTTCATAATGTAGAGTTTTATAATGACAGTGCAGGGACTACTCCAGAGGCGGCTACTGCAGCATTGCGCGCTATGAGCAAGCCTACGTGGATGATCTTGGGAGGGTCTGAAAAGGGAGTAGATTTTGATCAGTTTGCCAAGGACGTATTGGGGGAAAAGCATCTACAGGGTATATTTTTTGTAGGGGGGAGTAGCGGACCTCGTATTCGTACTGCCATAGAAATTGCTGGTGGCGAGGAGTTAGATATTCCCCTTATTAGCTTAGATCATTTTAGAGATTTGCCTGCTACTTGGTATGAGTATGTACAACCTGGAGAGGTGATACTACTTGCTCCTGCCGCTGCTAGTTTTGATGAGTTTGAAAATTATAAACAACGTGGTGAGTGTTTTAGGTCTATGGCAAAGGGTTTCTAGCTACTTCTAAAAGAAAATAGAAAAAGGTGTTGATGGTGATAATAATATCATCTATAGTGGTAATGAAGTTATCACCTAATATCTTTTCTATGACAACAATGACAAACAACATGCAGCTCTACACATTGGGTGCTGCTCGTAGTGATATTTCTGATGGGACTAAAAAAGTGCTACGGTTTATCACCTCATACTTTCGTACCACAAGTAGCACTCCGACTATTAGAGAGATCATGAGGTATCTAGGGTTTCAATCTACCAACAGTGTATACAAACACCTCAAAAAGCTGGAGGGAGCAGGGATGATTGCCAAGGGAGAGGGCGGACGTATTGTGCTACCAGAGGTGCAAGCTCCAGTATTTGCCGGAGTTGCTGCTGCAGGGTTTGACTCACCAGTAAAAGAGCATAACCTTCATATTACTTCCCTTGAAAAGTTTTTGATGCCTAGTCCTGAAAAGACCTTTATGCTTAAAGTCGAGGGGGACTCTATGATACAAGCAGGACTCCTTCATGGTGATTTTGTGTTGGTGGAAAAGGGGCGACAGTATTACCCTGGGGATATGGTTGTAGTCAGTACTGGTGAGGGATATATGGTAAAGTACTACGGCGTAGAAGACGGTCAAGCTCTAGTACGCTCTGCTAACCCAGAGTATCCAGATACTTTTTTTGAAGAGCACTGGGAGATCTTTGGTATGGTGACAAATATTGTGAGGAAGGTGGTGTGATCATTAAGGAATTAATGAATGGATGAAATAATGAATTAGAAAGGATTACTTGCTTTGGCTATACGTAAAAGAAATTCTTGCGTTTACACTCATCCATTCTTTACGTCATTACTTCCTTAATTATCATGAATAATATTCTCCACATTGATGCAGATAGTTTCTTTGCCTCTGTAGAGGTGGCAAACAACCCCTTACTTCGTGGTAAGGCAGTTTGTGTTACGGGAGCTCAAGGTGGGTGTGTCTTGGCGTCCAGCTATGAGGCAAAGGCAAAAGGGGTAACCACTGGAATGCCAAAGTTTAAGGCAGAGAAACTCTTTAAAAAGGGAGAAGTAATTTTTATCCCCACTACATTTGGGAGGTATGCACAATACTCTGAAAAGATGTTTTCTATCTTTCATATGTTTACCCCTGACGTAGAGGAGGCCTCAGTGGATGAAGCATACCTAGATATGCATGGCTTACGGCGACTGTACAGAAAGTCATATAGCGAAATGGCCCGAGACATACAAGCCCGAGTAAAGTCCTCATTGGATCTTCCTGTATCCGTGGGGGTAGGCCCGACAAAGACCTTGTCCAAGATGGCTTCAAAATATGCGAAGCCCTTTGGTGTATATGAGGTTCCTAAAAAGTCGATTCAAGACTTTTTAGCTACCCAAGAGTTGGGTCACGTGCCGGGGTTTGGAAAACCAAGTGTGGCATTGTTGCACAAATATGGGATTCAAACTCTAGAGCAGTTTACTAGCTTGAGTGAATCCAATGTACAGCAGATGATGGGAAAGATGGGAGTAATCCTTTGGAACGAATTGCAAGGAGTGCCAATGTATAAGGTAGAGCAACGTTTTGAGGACCCCAAGTCACTCTCTCGTATTCGAAGCTTTTCGCTCACAGACAATAAAGACTTTTTGCTTCAGCAACTGTTGCAACATATTGTAGTGTGTAGCTATAAACTACGCAAAAAAAACCTTATCGCATCAAAGATGTTTATTTATGTACGGACAAAACACTTTGAACAAAAAGGTATTGAAATAAAACTACAAAGTCCGCACATGAGCAGTATGTCCTTGGCCTCAGAGGCTATCCCAAGGTTTACACAGATCATAGTGCAGGCAGGACTTGTCAGGGCCACTGGACTTATTTTAACCAACCTTAGGAAGAATGAAGCTAGACAGGCATCTTTGTTTGACTCAGACAATGTACCTCTAGCACAGGAAGTACTCTTAAAAGCAGCAGATACACTCAATGACAAGTACGGTATGTACACCGTGCGTCCTGCATCGCTCTTTGACCTGCCAGTAAGAAAAAATCAACTTCCGTGGATGCTCAACTAACTACTTTTTAAACAGGGCTCGGAGCACATACCACGTAGAAAATAGAGCAAAAAATGCATTAATCCAAAAGAAGATCCAGTTAGCGCCAAGATAACTAAAGTATGTCAGCATAAGACTCCCTACTAAAAAACTAACATCTCTCCATGCACTAGGAGTGAGGGTATAACCTATACCTACACCTAACAACCCAAAGATAAACCATAGCGTTTCAAGAGAGGTATTCCACCATAGACTAAGAGAAATGAGGATAATAGTGCTAATACTTAGCAGCGCAGTATCCAAGAGATCATTGGTGTCCGCCATCATAAGTATACTCGCTACAATAGCCAAACCCTCCAGCAAAACAAAGAGCAACGTACCCGTACCCTGTAGGTAATCCAAGAGTGAAAAGACAAAGAGGATAATAGCCCCCAAAAAGAGTAACCAGTTTTTTACTGACCGCAGAGGTTGATGTAGATCTTTTGTAGAAGGCCAGCTACTGCCAAGTACAAGAGTGAGACCGCCGAGGATGCCGAGGAGTTGGAGCATGGAGAGGAGTGGATAACTTGTATTGAATGTCATTGTAACATAAATATTTTTAATTCGATAGATGTAGATA
>JBBKXV010000108.1:0-4627 GCA_037969665.1 Candidatus Altimarinota bacterium | reverse complement strand
GTTACAGGGATTATGGAATGCTGGTAGAGTATTAGAGGAAAAATTTTCTGGAAGCTGGGGCAACGTATTGCAACAGTCAGGAGGTAGTGCACAACAATTTGTTGAACTCTTAGTGAGGGACTTTCCGTGTTTTGATGATACTTCTACTATTTATGGCAGAGAGGTAGCCTTTTATAAGAGGGCACAGCTCAATGCGAAAATGGTGCATGATGCGCTTGTATCAAAGTCAGAAGCTGGTCTCACTGAGCTAGACACTCTCACAGCCTTTGCGGACTATAAAATCCCACAGATTTTGAGAAAACTGGGCATCCTGTCCTACACGGATAAGCTTGCGCATACGATTGATACAAGGACGTTAATAGAGAAAGACTCAGAAGAAGAGGTGGAGCTAAGATTAGCCTGTATCATCGCAGTGGAAAAGATGAAACTGGCTTTTAATAAAAAGTATGACAACGTTACCTCATCACATATAGACAGCTTGCTTTGGAATGAATCACAGAAAAAACATCCTGATGATATGCCATATCATCTGACGTACACTACTGCATATTAATTTTTGATAGAAATCATGCAAGAGTACAATATTGAGGTAGACTACAATGATAAAGGAATTGGGCTTCGTCCTCGGGAGGATTTTTATACAGGAAAGTATATTCATAGAGCTTCTCATCTTATTTTGCAAAATACAAAGGGAGAAATTCTTCTTCAAAAAAGAGCGCGAGATAAGAAATGGTACCCTGGATTATATACCTTTTCCGTTAGTGGTACTGTAGGAGATGAGAGCTATGAGGAATGCATCCAAAAGGAAATGGGGGAGGAAATAGGTATCCATATCCCTGTGACGAAGCTCTTCACGTATCCTGTGTTTGATGACAAGATGAAGTCATGGAATAGCGTTTACTTGGGGTATTCAAATGAGACAATTACTATTGATAAGCGTGAGATGGATGAGGTGGTATGGAAAAGTAGAGAGGCGATAGTAGAAGATATTCAGCATCATCCTAGGCACTATACTCCAGTATTTGTGAAGGGTATCAAGATGTACTTTTCTGAGTAAACCTACCTCACCTTTTTCGTCACTTCAAACCCCAGCTTATTCCCAATCATCAGTCGAGTCTGCGCCTCTAGGGCAGGTAGAGAAGCAAAGACTATGGTCACAATGGGAAGTAGTAACCACTGAAAAAAGATACTGAGCCAAAGCATCATGCGCTTGCCCCCTTGGTAATGCTCAGGGATTGGTGGTAGCGTGAGAAAGGAGAGGGAGATAGAGACAATGATACCCACAATAGAAATGGTGAAAAGTAGGCTAAGTAGGTAGGAAAAATTGAAAAACATCGCCGTTTCCGTAAAGGCAGGGTTAAACATACTAAAGAGACTTCCAGAAATTGTGAGTAAGAAAGGCGCTGTACTCCACATAAGATGTCCCTCGATCAGGCTGGCAAAATGATACATAGAAATCATCATGGGAAGCTCTTTGCGATGCTTCCAATAAATTTGAATCATAAATGCAATATCCTCGGCACCAAAGGCCCATCGTCTCAACTGTTTGTACTGACCTACAAGAGACATATGATAGCTCTCATTTTCCACCGCATCTTGGTAGATGGGAATAAAAATAGGGAGGACTTTGTATTGCCCTTTGTAGTGGAGATATGATCTCCAAAATTGGTGACCATCTTCCACAATAGTAGTTTTTGACCAAAAATCCATATGTACCAGTGCCTGCAATGGTTGAGCATGAGAAGAAAAATTTCTTAGCCGATCATTGCGTCCTGACTCAATAAAATGCCAAAACGTACTAGAAATAGCTACAACTCTGTTAAATACTGGTACCGACCAAATATTATTGTAGACAAAAGGAAGAGGCTGGTAGCTATAATGTTGTCTATCCTCTGCATGGGCATAGAAGTGACTGAGTACTGCAAAGTAGTTGGGGTGAACTTTATTGTCTGCATCAAGGCTTGTGACCACCACATGCTCTTGAGAGGGAAATGCTGGTATAGTTGCATTGGTAAAAAGCACATCCACAGCCTCCTTGGCTGCGTAAGAGATATTTGCCCCCTTGCCTGGGATTTCATCAGGTAGGTTTGCTGGATGCATGGCATGAGTAAAGGATCCGAAAACACCTGAAAAGTCCTTGAGTAGTTTGACAGCTACTGCTGTTGCATGCTCTTGTTTGCGACCCTCAGTAGCAAGGACCAGGTGAATATGCTTGAGATTGAAATTACTTACGGAAAGAGAGGTAATGGTATCAAACAAGATTTCATATGGCTCATTGTACATAGCTAGTACAATCATATGATGGATATCTTCACTCTCTAAGTGTATTTGTTTTTTGTTGGTGTCAAAAGACATGCTAAATCTCTTGAGTACGTTATTGAGAAAGCATTCATTGTTTGTGGAGAGCGCTTGCTCCCATGGGATTGTTGAGATTTTTTTATAGTTGAAATAGCTCTCTACGAGATGCAGGGCATAGGAGAGGGAGCGAAATAGCCAAAAGAGACAAAAGATCACATAGATGGTTGCTACCCAAGAGGGTGCTAAGAGTACGAGAAAGAAAGGGCTGAGCAGTATGGTCCATGATAGTATTCCTGGAATAGCCTCAAGTATTCTACGTACGCGTACATCAGACATGAGAAATGGCACAAATATATCATGGGTATGATAGTCAAAAAGCCACTTCTGTAAAGGTTTTACTTGTCATAGAGCGTATAGCCTGCCTCCTCGCCATCCGCTATGGTAGCAAAACACTTCCCATTTTTTATTCTGGCGGCTTGACTACTTTCTGCTTCGTAGATGTATTTACCAGTTTTAGCTCCTATATAGATACAGGGTGTGTTGAGTAACTCTGGATCTCCCTCGGGGATAGTGGCTCCAGTGGAGGAGAGGTAAAGCTGAAACTCACTGTTGCTTGGTGCATTGTATGCAGTATCTCCATACATGATCCTGATGGGGATCTCCTTGGTGCTCATGACTAGCTGTTGTTGGTTGATACCGTGGATAGTCAGAAAGGGTACGCCAGGATTGGTTTCTTGGGTAAACTGCAGTGGGTTCTGAGTGGTTTTTTCTGAGGAGGAAAATAGTGCGCCAGAGGCAAAGGAGACACCGAGTAAGATAATACAGGCAGTTCCTATAAAAAGCTTTTGTTTCACGTGGCTTTGGCATAGTATCTGGGGGATCATTTTGATATCCAACATAACGTAGTAATGAATAAAAATATATCTCTCATCCTAGGTCATCATGCCTTGCTGTCAATCACTGAGGTGTTGTCAGTTTTAGGTAACAAAGCGTCTATTCTCCATGCTGATCGGTCTTTTATGCAGGTGGAGGGAAAGTGGAAGGATCAGCTATTGGACTCTGTAAAAAGTCTGGGAGGAATCATAAAAATCGTAGAAGAGCATGAAAGAGTAAGGCAAAAGGATCTCTATGAAGCTGTGGAGACATTGTTGGCAAAAAATCTAGAAGGGTTTGAAGGGAAGTTTCATCTATCTATGAGTGTGTATGGCAAGCATCGTCTCTATCAGAAAGAGCTCCTAAAAAGGCTCAAGGGAATAGGGCGAGAAAAGGGTATAAATATTCGCCTAGTCCATAAGGATATGGATCGTAACGTCGCTCCCATCGTGCTTTTAAAGCAACGTGTACTGCAAAAGGGAATGGAGATAGATGTACACGATATGGCTGATGGTACTTTTAGTGTTGGTACAACCCTATGGGTGCATAACCCTGAGAGTATAGGGAAAAGAGATATGCAAAAACCAGAGCGAGATATGTATGTTGGTATGATGCCTCCAAAAGTAGCAATGGCATTACTCAATATTGCATTTCCAGGAGGGAGTATCAAAGACTCTGTGATGTGGGATCCATATGGAGGACTGGGAGTGATACCAATTGAGGCCCTAGTAATGGGAGGAGACGCTGTGTGTAGTGATATCGAACCAGCTATGATTGAGGCTATGGAAACTAACCTTCTTTGGGCTAAGAGAGAGTTTGCACTCACCAATGCATATGCAATATTTGTACAAGACGCGCGAAGGATTCGGGATTTGCCAGTACTCAATGAGCGTACTCCTAAGGCTATTGTCACAGAGGGATACCTAGGAGAAAACTTTAGTACGGCACCTCACCTTGATGACATGAATAGCGCCATGGGGTATGTGGAAAAAATGCATGTAAGATTTTTTAAAGCACTGAAGCATGCTGAGTTCAAGGGTGATATCGTCATTACTCTCCCATACTATCCATTGAAGAGAAGCATTCGAATGACTGGACTACTTGGTAGTATTAGAAGGATGGGCATCGATATTATCCCTTTGGTCTCTGAGGAAAACCTAGAGGTGCTCAAAGGTGACTATGAGCTACTCCTCCCATACACATCGGACGGAACAATCTTGTATACACGAGGGAGTCAGTTTGTGGGGAGAGAGGTGGTGAAGTTGAGGATGAGTTGATAATTAATGAATGAAAGAGTTAAGGAATGGATGAATTAGAGTTTGCTCAGGGCGGACTCTTTTTTACTGAAAGTTACAACTATATGTCACCCTGGAATTTCTGAGAGTTTCTATGTATTTCAACATGCTATGGAAATATCCGGGGCCCAGTACTCCGTCTACAATGTTAAATATAAATC
>JBBKXV010000107.1:0-1398 GCA_037969665.1 Candidatus Altimarinota bacterium | reverse complement strand
CTTTGGTACAGAGGCTGGAAAGTTTGTGGGACGACTCCCCTTGGAAGCTCAAATACTACCAATTCCAGGCAAAGGCTTTGTCACACCACGTGCACTTGGGGCATTGCCTGGTGCTCTCTCTAGACAGACCCAGGTTGGTCTGGAGACTAGAAACAACCGTTTTGTAGAAAACCTCACAGGAACTAACCCTGTGAAAATTGAAATTGAAAATGCGCTTAATGATATGGAAAAGTCTAAGTCAGGTATCATGAAATTTCAAAATCAAATGGTAAAAACAGTAATAGAGAGTCACTCTCAAGATGAGAATGCTAATCAACTCTTACTAGCAATGGTTGAAGAGTTAAAAAATATGACAAAGGGTGGTGCCCAAGCACCAACAAGTAATGGGAAGTTTACAGTAAATAATAAAACATATACTCTAGATCGTGACCATGCAGAGGAGGTAAATAAGCAAGGTTTCAAGGCATTTTTAACAAGAAATAATTCTATACTAGCTCAGTTGAAAAGCAATCCTAGTAGCGTGTCCTCTACCGCTAAAGCAGCTCTCCATAGAGACTTTGCATCAATTGGCTTTAGTCCAGTCAGTGGGGCTACTCCGGCTAAAGCAAGTATAGCACTTGGTACGAACAAAATTTCTTTTCAAAAGGGTGCTGGAGTACCAGCAACAGGAACATTTCCAACAATGCTTAGAGGGTTTGCTGCCAAGAGCTATACATATGATAGTAAAGATGCAAAAGCATTACGCAGTATAGGTATCATAAACCCCTCAGACGCAAAGATGCTCGCGGTAGAGTTGATCAATCATGGTAAAATTGCAGCAACCATTGACTACATCGGAAAGGGCAAGACAACCTCAGCTCCTACGACGTTAGAAAGTGTCCTCGTTGATTTAATTGGACCATAAACTTTACAAAGCAATTATAATTGGTACAATACCACCTCAATAATAATATACTCATGGCAAAACATAAAAGTCGCAATCAAGATGAGATACCCGAGTATGCACTTGATGAACAACGTGTGCTTATGCTGCAAGGATCCTTGAAGGGTAATGATATTGCAAATGAGCTAATATTAAAAAAGTATAGTACAGCATTTTTGAAGTATCTACATGATGAACGTCAGTATACACCAGCAAGTATCAGTGCAGCCATGTATGAAGGGTTGTCAGATTGTGAGCGAACTGCAGTAGAGGAAAATATACGGTCTATTATTGGTGGAGGTGACTCAGCGGCTCAGTTATTTTCCTATGTTCAAAGTCAAGTACGCACCTCCCGCGATCAAGGTTTTAATGCTCGTATGAAAGAGCTAGACCTTATTATGGTTGATTTGCAAAAGCAAATGATAGAAAATAATCCTGCACATTTTTTATCCACTGATCGACTCTACGATGCCTAT
>JBBKXV010000106.1:0-1009 GCA_037969665.1 Candidatus Altimarinota bacterium | reverse complement strand
ATATTGTTGACTAGTCTTATAATGATACTGAATTTAGTAATATCTACTAAAGTATTGAGAAAAGTATTATTCTGTATACTTTCTAAATATAAAAAATGTCCCACATGATCAGATTGAACCTTAGTTTCAATCTGAGCCTAGGCTACCAAAGATAGCAGTAGGAATTTGAGAACCTTTCCATATTATAGGTAAATGTGGTTTTCGTCAAGACTATCTTGCAATCTCTTACTTCTTGAAACAATTCGAGAGCAGTTCAATCGTCAGAATCTTACCTTTGCTCATTCCTTCGATCTGGGCCTTATTTACTGATTTTGCTAATTTGCGGCTGATCTGTAGGTGGGGTTCAATGTTCACGCTTGGTGGTCTATAATGCTAACACATGAACATAGCTACAAAATACAACCTCTGGGCAAAAGTATCGACTATTACTTACCTAATAGCTTATCTTTTCGTGCTTATTTTCTTCATGTTCGTGATCTACACTGCAATGGCTTTCGTAATGCCCGGAAAGTTGGATGACAGGTCACTCAACACATATGTCCCACCTCTGGAGGTTTCTGATGGTCAGGACAACACCGAGAGAGTTGCTCCAGTACTGTGGAGTGCGCCAGAGCCAGACTTTGCCCGCATGAAATCAGCTGGTTGCGTCGCAGATGGTTTGCTCAGTGAGTATAACGAGCCAGAGGTAGATATCCCTCTTGTAGCTCAAAGTAACTGCTACTATTTCCACCGCGCTTTGGAGACGTGGCTGGAGCCACCGGATTTTGCTAGAGCTATCTCCATCATAGACGAGATCGATCGTGATGATGTAGTCTACGGGATGTTCATCGCTGAAGCAATAGACACCAAGGCTGACTATGAGCACCGCGCGCAAGAACGCGCATTTGACTTCAAAGAAATGTGTCGCAGGAATTCCAAAAACTACTGGGGAGAGCATACGTGCATACCTGAATTGGAGGATTAAGAATACATCTCCTATATAAGACAGATCACCCGTGATGCTATGGAT
>JBBKXV010000105.1:0-2935 GCA_037969665.1 Candidatus Altimarinota bacterium | reverse complement strand
AACATATCATCAGTAGTCATAAGAGAGTGTATGCCTCCCTTGACTCCATACAGTCCCTTCTTCATATTGTAACCGCTACAACCATAGGGGCTACTACAATTGATCACAAAAACTTGATTACAAGTATATATTGCTCATTGCTCCCTGCATATACCACAGTACACATTAGAGATAATTTACTGACAAAGGATGAAAGCATTCTCCTTTCGCCCTTAAGTATTATTTTGCTTTTGAGGGAAGTACAACAAAATGCGTTAAAAGCCAAAGCATCGAAAATCGTGATTACCTTTACGCGCCAAGGTAATTGCATACATATAGCTGCCACTGACAATGGCCATGGTTTAGGTCAACACAGTCAACAAAGAAGTGGTGAGCATTTTGGCCTAGAATACTTTAGCAAGACCTTACAAGAAAGTGGTGGAAAGCATAGTCTTGAGGCTAATAAAAGTACGGTGGGAGCAACATTATATATGATGCTACCCGTTACCAAGACACTTACTTAGACCGTACCTCAACATCAACTTTGATATTTCCCTTAATTGCCGGTAGAGTTTTTTGCCACCATGGAAAGAGGTGAATATCCACCGTATCTACCTCTGGTAGATTTTGTATATAGGATGCCGCAGCATTTTTATCCACACCTACCACACGACTAACAATTTCTTCCACCACCTTGTCCAGTGTATTTTCCTTACTAAAGGTAATAACACCTTGCATCTGAGCTGTTATTTTTACCTCATTTTGTGATGGGGGGAAAATGTTTTGTAATTCGTAGCTACTTCTATCCATAGACAACAACTCCTCCTTATAGGTGAGTCTATGCTGTATCATGTACTCCTCGAGCACATCTGCCATCTCATCTACATTGTAGTACCATGCTCGTGCCTTCATAGTTCCAATGACCTTAAAACCTTCTTGTTCTTTGCCCACAATATTCTCAGGCAAAGTAGCGGAAATAAGATCCCTAGAAATAAACCGACTATCCTGTGGAGCAAATATAGCAAAAGATCCCGCAGTCGCCCCAAGCTCTTTTTTTAATGCAGCCTGTACTTCCTCTGGGGCTAAGTTTTCTAACTCCTTTACAATACTTTCATTGGCCAGAGCTAGGTCTTCACTTCTAATAATAGACTTACGGTCCGTGGATCCTCCTGACATTTGTGTCGTGCTTTCAGCATAGATAAGCCGTTGACTAGAGGTATTCAGTGCAGGGAAAAAGAACTTTGCCCCACTAACATTTCCTCGTTCACCAATAAATTTACCATTGATATCTCGCTCCCTTGCCACTACCTCAACCTCAGCACTACTTTTACTTGAAATAGTAACAAACCTTGTGGTTAAAAAGACTAGTCCTTCTTCATTTTGCAATCGGCTATTTCCCACAATAGAGCGATCCTCTGAACTGTTGTTATACACACGCACACGTCCACGTGCCTGCACACCTTGTACATTTTCTCCGGAGGCACCATAGGTCATTTCCTTGGTATAGGTAACCTCTATGGGCACCCTATGCACATATCTATCCGCAATAGATGTCTTACCATCGCCCAAGGTTACATTGGTCACTGCTGATACCACTGACATCTTTGGCCTTATGACAATAGTTGCATCAGGTAATGCAAAGAATACAATAATAATAAGTACAAAAATACTGCTAAAAAATACTGCTAAAAATGCCTTCCTTGATGGCTTTTTTAAAGACAGTGTATACAAACTATCTGCAGTAATCTCCTCAACGATGGTATCCTCCTCTGCTTTTTTCTTTCCAGTAAACAGATACTGTAGCTTTGCTAGTATTCCTTTAGGCAATGCCTTTACATCTTCCTTTTCACTCTTATTTGATGATAGACGCTTTTGCAAAATAATTGGTGTAGCAGTAACACCTGTAACAGAGTCAATACTATCCTTGGCCTCTTCTTCTGTAGCAAATGAGCTTAATGAAACCTTTTCTGCTAAACGCCTTCCTACGCTATCCCTAGTAATAAGTGTCAATACTGCTTGCTTGCCATGAGCCTTTTTGAGCATCAGCTTTAGATTGACACTGCTGGTAAGCAATAGGGAACTACCCGGTATTTTTAACCAAACATGAGCACTTGTGGCTTCTCCTATCTTTAATAGTACATCAGTGAGCTCATCATCGAGCTCCACCGTTATGACCTGTATATCCATGAGGGTAATTGTGTATTTGTATATCTTAGCTGTAGTATAGATCTTTTCATAAGAGACTCAAGGCAAAGAAGGAGATTGTTATGCACGTACAACAGCATCTCTTACTTTTCATAGCTCGCGCTCTTTATCTTGTTAGTATTGCATATACTACTTTTTGAAAGATACTGCTATGGTGCTCAAAATGTTCACTGGGACAATACTAGTTATTGCACTCTCCATCGGTTATCTGTACACAGGTATACTGTTTTCAGGCAGCGACCTCTTCACCATATATAACCCCGATATTGGGCAAGGTGATGCTCGACTGATTGTTACCCCTGAGGGGCATACGATCCTCATAGATACGGGAAAAGATATTGCGCCACTTATAGAGGCGCTCAACAGCTACCTACCTGCACTATCAAAGCATATTGATCTTTTGATCATCACTCATGGAGACGCGGATCATGTCGGTGCTGCTCCAGAGCTATTGAAGCTAATTACTATCGGAAGTATTCTGTTACCAGACCAACGAGCACCAAAAAAAGAAGTAGAGCTTCTCATGGCAGCAGCTGACCTCATGGAGATCCCTATCTATACCGCACAGGCTTCACAGGATATTATGGTGGAGCAGGGGATCTATATAGATATTTTGCGGGGCATGGATACCCCTGATTCGGAAAATAACTACTCCACCGTGGTACGAATGACCTATGGAACACATCACTTTTTATTTACTGGCGATGCGGAGGAGGCCCTGGAGCATAGCATTGCATCCTCTCAACAATAT
>JBBKXV010000104.1:0-15776 GCA_037969665.1 Candidatus Altimarinota bacterium | reverse complement strand
GCATTGGCCGCATCTTTACTGAGCATATGTACCTCAACTATGATGTAGACCTTGGTCTTGGCTATGGTAGGGGCGTAGTGAATACGCTCTTTCAGTGCTCTGATTTCATCTATACCTCTATTTGATGCGGCATCAATTTCTATGACGTCTACCAGTGACCCGTCGGAAATCTCCATACAGGTTGGGCAGATATTGCATGGATTGCCATCTGGAAGCAGAGCACTACAGTTGAGTGCCTTTGCAACAATACGTGCCATGGTGGTTTTGCCAGTACCTCTTGGACCAAAAAACATATAGGCATGTGAGATCTTGCCGAGCTTAGCAGCGTTGCGTAGCGTACTCTTGACATGATGCTGTCCCTCTACTTCATCAAAATTTTGTGGTCTATATTTCAGATAAAGCGTTTGGTGCATAAGAGTAGTGTAAGCTAATGGAATTGTCTGTATGAAATATATGCTATTTTGATGGATATGCGAAGGGAAAGATGTTTAGGAGAGTGTTAAAGGTTTTATAGGAAAAGAGTGAAAGAGTTAGGTTGCGGAAAAGTTGTGGATGGCGATTGTAGAGGTAAATGGTAGATGGGGCTAGTATTTCTATAGATCTCGTATATGATGGCAGTTGTTTAGTATATAATACACTGTTATGAAAAAGGTAATACCAACATTTATCGCAATTATTTTCTTTGTGGTACTGGTGATTGTCATGGGGGCATTTAAGATCGTCAATCCAGGTGAAAGAGGCGTGTTAGTGACATTGGGTGATATTTCTGACGTGGTACAAGATGAAGGGTTACATATGATTATCCCCTTTGTACAACGCATTACTACCATTGATGTCAAGACACAAAAAGTTGAGTATGAAAGTAGCTCGTCATCAAAGGACCTCCAATCTGTGAGGACGGTGGTGGCTCTTAACTTTAAGCCAGATAGTACGAGCGTAGGAAAACTTTATCAAAATGTTGGTCTCAACTATGAATACAAGGTGATCAAACCTGCAATCGAGGAAGCTGTAAAAAGTTCCACTGCAAAGTTTACAGCAGAAGAACTTATTACCAACCGATCTGAGGTTAAGGATGCAATTGCACAAAATCTTTCAGAAAGACTTACAAAGTTTTTTATAGAAGTGGAGGAGGTAAGTATTGTGGACTTTAGCTTTTCTGCAGAGTTTGATGCAGCGATAGAACAAAAGCAAACTGCAGAGCAGCAGGCACTGAAAGAAAAATGGAATCTTGAGCGGGTAAAAATACAAGCGCAGCAGACCATTGAGCAGGCAAAAGCAGAGGCAGAATCTCTTAGGCTTCAAAGACAGGATCTTACTCCTGAGTTGGTCAACCTGCGTGCTATTGAAAAATGGGATGGAGTACTACCAAAGGTAACTGGTGGAAGCACTCCTCTCGTGAATATTCAGTAGGTAGAGTTTACTGTGACAGCTTCTCAGATACTGCACTGAGGAGCTGCTCCTTGCCCGGTAACGTATATGCCGTATTGTTTCTGAGTTTCTCCAATACGGTTGCATAGAGCCGCTCTTTGGATATTGGCTCCTGATGAATCTTTGGGTTTTCACTGATAAAAATGAGCTGCCTGACATCATCTACGGCTAGTTTTCTACTTAGTATGCTTGCCCCCCGTGTGGATGACTTTTCTACGAGTGCCCGGTACACTTCATTTGCCACAGTATCGAGATATCCTATCTGCATGATATGGACTCCATTTTTGAGATATGGTGTTTTTTCTCCTGTGGTTGCATCTACCTTGTAGTATGGCTCTAGATATGGCTGCAGATCCGCATCCGCATATGGCTTATAGGTAGCAAGATATTGTTCTAAATATTTTGATGGATTTGGAGGAGTGATATCATTGTGTATTGGGCTTGGAATTGTGGAGTCATCTGGCGATGCTGTTGGTGAGGCAGAAGGAGTACTTTTCTTTGCGCTGGAAAAACTTTTACTAGCCATTGGAGGTGTTTTCTTTTGTATTGCATTGTTTAAGCTATGTAACTGAGAACCTGTCTCTTTTTCGAGGGCACTTATGGTTTCTGAGTTGATACTGGATAGCGCTTTTTTATCTTTTGCTAAAAGCTCTTGTCTGAGAGAGTGGTTACTGTCAGGTCCACCATCTGGTCCTAGCAATGTTAAAATCATACTATACAGTGAGCTTTTTGGTGCTAGTAATGAAGAAAAACTCTTATTATTGGTTTTTGTAGTATACATATCTCTGACCACGAGGTATCCAAGATACCTTGCTGTCCCTCCATTTCCATCAAAGGATGGACTGCTTGGGTTGAGATTTGGGTACTTTTGATAGATTGCTGATGCATATTTTGTACCAAGAAGTGCGTACACTGTATCTAGGGCATTATGCATATATGAGGATTTGACTTTTAACTTCTCTAGTCCCTTGATGGTATTTTCTCCTAGCTGATCGCTATACTCACTGTACTCAGACGCTACGCTAATATCGCGCTTACCATGAGTGTGATTTACCTTAGTTATGGTAAGTAGTTCATTTGCTGTAAGCTCTTGTGAGACAAGTGCAAGCTCATCGGCAAAGTGCGTAGTATTTTGCTCTGAGTTTGCAGCAAGACTTTCAGTAATAAGCTTAAGTGCCTCTGGTGAGGATACTTTCTTTACCCAAGTATAGTACTCTTTGATAAAAGCATCCTGTGCGTCTCCACCTTGAGTTTCTCCCATGATATCGCTCATGGGGCCTTTACCAGAAAAGTGCTTATATAGAAATGGCAGTCCAGCAAAGAGGGTGCCTAGAGCTCCTCCTTTTGAAAATCCTTTTCCTAAAAGAGTGCTCAATAACGTCCATGCTCCAAATCCTACCGTTAAGACGGGGCCAAGCATTGAGCTCATGTAGCCCTTTTCAAGACCTTGAAAGAGACCTCCTAACTTTTCAAACCCACCCATCTGTCTATCAAACTCTACCCCCGCCGGGAGTGTCGTAGTATCACGGGCAAGTTCAGCAAATGCTGCATGACTTCTGGTTTCAAGGTCATGCTGTGCATTGATAGTATCAATGAATTGATTTACTGCTTCCTTGTTGTCTCCAAGGCGTTGTGTTGCTTGGTTGATACTGTTTGCCACTGGGTTTTTTCCTAGTGCAGAGGATAAGTTTTCAGGCGTTATTTTAGCACTCTTTGAGGGGGTGCTTGGGATAAGCTGGTGTGTTGATCCAATGTTTTGAAGAACTGCTAAGCTGGCTAACTCATTGATGCGCTTAGTGTTTGCTGCTTTGTATTCAGCACTATCAACCCAACTAAACGTATTCTTTGAGGTAATCATACTTTTTGCAGTTCCTTGTTCTGTAGGAGGCGTTACAATCTTCTTTTGGTATGCAGTGGTAAGTAGTTTCATCAACTCTTCATGAACCTCAGTATTATTTGTTTTTTCTGAGAGGAGTGCAGTTGGTATACCACTAAGGCTGACAACGATACTGTCCTCTGCAGTACTATTTTTTCTAGGTTGCTGTAAAATAATCCCATTTTTTACTAATGTGGCAAAAAATGCCTGCATCATTTCTTCTTTTTTTACGTATGAGGACTCGTTTTCTATGTTTTCTAACAGACTGTTGAGCTCATCCATTCCAGAGTTATTTTCTAGATCGAGCTTCTCAAGTGTTGGTTGAGGGTCTTGTCTTGATATTTCGATTTTCTGGACCATGGTTAGAGGATGTTAGATAATGTATCTTCTATTCTGCTATATAGTGCAATTTTATGAGCAGGGTGTTGATCAAAAAAGTGCAGTATATATTCACCGTTTCCATCCTCTAGGTTTACCTGTTGTATAGCGAGTTCATCTTGTGATAATTCTGTAGCTAAGTACTGCGTAATAGTATTTTGTACGATGGTCTCTACATTACCTTTAACCTCCAGATATTCACTCGGAGTTAGGCTAGCTAGAGTATCTGCTGTGAGAAATTTTTGTAGTGATTCTTGTATAATGTTCATGTTGTACAATTATGGTGTATATTTATGACCTAATGCCTTTGTATGTATTGACTGTTGTATTCTTTATAAAGCTTCCAAATTTCTTGAGACGCCCAAGGGTCTTTGCTTTATCCGCTAGTATAGCATGTGTGATATTGATCGCTCCAACACCTCCACCCACAGTACCTGCTACCTTTACCCATGCTGGTAGGGAAGAGATTTGTCCTCCAGCCCAGCCCATCATAGGCTGAATACCAAAGTTAGCTGTGCCATGGCCGATGTTGCTGAGGAGATGACCAGTACCTGTCATTCCATGATATCCTGTGACAAGAGTATTACCTGCAAGCTTTGCTCCTCCCCAAAGTGTGTTGAGCATTGCGCCATTAAAGTAACCTGTAAGTGCGCCAGCCCCTCCCCACTTCATACCACCTACGACTTCCTTGGTAGCATTCTTGAGACCACTGTACTCTCTGCGAACATGAGCTCTCTGCTCATCATACTTGTCTGTGCTCGCCCCGCCAGCAGTTGGTCTAGCATTTGCTGTAGCATCAAGTACACTCCCTCGTCTTGTGATATCCGCAGCGTTGATATCAGTACCCGAAAACTGTTTTGACTCGTAGGCTGCTGCAAAGTTTGACCCATTTTTTTTATGTAGGGCACTTTGTATGCTATTCGCAATACTATTTGTCATGATACGGTGCTTGACACTAACCTTCTTATTGTTACATTCAGCTAGGATCATGGCTATGTACTTTAAGTCCTCAGTGTATCTTTCATCATACGTTGCAATGAACTTATTGACCATGTCTACACTTGGTTTTTTAGACTGTATAGATAAGAGGTTATCCAAATGTATTTGTTGCTCAACACTGATACGTCCAGCTGCTTTTACAGACTCCCAGTATTTGATGGGTAACAGTAATATATTTTCTACTATTTTTTGTGGGTTGTTTTCTGCCTCCTTTAGATTGAGCCTATGTTTCCTGTAACCCATGACTCCACCCATAGCTAGTGCAAGTGGCAACCCAATACCTGGCATTGCAATGGTGAGCAATGCTCCAGTAGCTACTGTGGCTGAGTTGAGTGCTACTTTTTGTTTGGCATGATTTACCTCATCACTCTTGTCCCTAGTCGTCGTATCAGTGAGAAGCGCTGTCTTGTAGACACTTGCCCTTGCGGCGATATTGGACTGTTGCAGGATGAGATTTTTTCCATGTAGGGCCTGCTCCAACTGATCTGGTGCCCTCTGAGGATAGAATATTCTTGACCCTATGGGCGCCTTTGGAATACGAAGTAAGGGGCTGGTAGGTGGCAACGTCCCTAGTCCAGTGATGAATGTCGTATTGATGGGTACAGTGCTTGTCCCGGTCATATACCTCAATGCTCCCCCTACTTTTGTTAATTCTATGTGCTGGCCTCCTCTCAAAAAGTAGACTTTCTGATCAGCATCGATGACTACTGATAGGTCTGGAGGGGCTCCAAGATCACGTAATAGCTTTTTTGCTAGTGCCTCCGTACCTCTGCGAGGTGAAGGGATCGTAGATACCTCAGCTAGAGTAAATAGGTCCTTTACCACAGTGCCTGTAGCGTCCAAAAGTGAGGTTAGTACCCCTGTAGTCTTGTCTTTATACTGGAGCTCACCGCTATTTGTTTGGTGTAATGCCATTTTTTGAGTTGCATTGGAAAGCGCATACTCTCCGTTGGGTTCCGTATGAAATGAGTATGTAGAATACGCATTGCTCGTGAGTGCAGTTACTACATCTCTTTGATGGTTGACCCTAGTGTTACCAATCAGTTTCATGATGTCTTGCTCTGTAATGTCATATGCGCGTACGATAAGTCGTAGATCACGCATGAAATTTGCTTTAGGAAAGGTGTTCCCATTGATTGTCACATCTACTCCGATGGTAAGACCCGTCTTGATTGAAAAGATTGTGGATGCCGGACTCAGCGCGGACACAAGTTTTTTGACAATGGGATCCTGACTAGCTATGTTTTTTTCTGAACAATGCCCAATGTATCCCTCAAGTACTGATAGAGCAGCGTAGGACCGTTCTTTTAAAGCTGCATTTGTAGGATCATGCTCAAAGGCATCAACTGCTTTTGTTATTTCTTTCTGTTGAGTCTCTATATCTGTTTGCGATATGATACAGGGCGTTCTATGAATATCAGGAGTTTCTTTATCACCACCAATTGGTTCTCCATCAATCTGTAATATTTTTTCTCTCATTTCTTTGTACGCATCACTGTCGAGGTGAGAAAGAAAGTCTACACCAGTATTTTGTTCCAGGTACTTTTCAATCTTGCTAGCATAATCACCGCGTTCGATTATTTTGTCCATATATGTCTTAGAAAACAACTTTTGCCCAAGACCTGGACGATTTCCTAACCTATCATTGAGAAATGTACCCATACCGATTTTTTCTCTAAAAAAACCTTTGAGGCGTATTACGGTGCGCTCAGCACGACTACCTGCATGGTCCAGTTTTTCTTTCGTCATCACTTTGACAAGTTCTTTCCCATTTTCATTAGCCAGTCTTCTTTTGAGGTTATCTCGTTGTGTGTCAAGTGGATCAATGTTTTCCTTACTCATGGCGCTGTATAAATAGTAATCATATTATTATACACTATCTCACTCATTTTTTCCACTCCACACTTGCACAGCCCCACAAAGTATTTTTTGGGGAAGGTAGGGGATGGTGCAATCTAAAAAATCCAAAAACACTTGCGATGAAAATTAGCTGTGATATATTTTTCTCCGTCGAAATCATGGGCGATTAGCTCAGTTGGCTAGAGCATCTCGTTTACACCGAGGGGGTCATAGGTTCGAATCCTATATCGCCCACCATTACTACAATGGACCCATGATTATGTGACAAAAACACCTAGAAGGTGTTTTTTTATTGTAGTATGCTGTTTGTATATCTAATACGTATCTTCCATATGAGTAATGATATCACAAAGCATTATTATGCGTACTTAAAGACTCAACGGGAGGTTGATGCTATCTTAGGTAGTGTTACAAAAGAGTCAGGGTTTATGGTGTCACAAAGAATCTTTCAGGGGAGGATCTATGACTTGGATAAGCTGGGCAGCAGCATCTACAGTGGGACCTGGAGGGGGAACTCCGCCGTATTAAAAGTACAACTACTTCCTCTTGATGTAGATGAAGTAGCTATCAATAAAGGGTTCATTGCCCAAAATAGCAGTGCCAACATACGTCTTGCCACAATATATGATCACCACTCATGGAGTAGTGATCGAGGGTATGGCTATATCATACAAGAATACATCCCACCCCAACCGCTTTTTAGTCAGAGGCCACTTGCCACTGATGGTCAGCGTATTGATTTTTGTAAGTTTTACAGTGAGTATAAGGAGCATTGTTTGCATCAACCGCTGTGGAAGAGCCAGGAACATGAACAGTCAAGTCTTCAGTATACAAAGCTTCGTGTTCAACGTTGGATTGAAATATCAAAAAGCAAAGGTGACCTTACTCCACATGTTGAAGCATTGATCCCTCGATACTTTTCTATCATAGAGGAGCAGCTAGATAGCATTCCTATGGAGTGGATGCATGGACACCTGGCAGGGTGGGATATCCTCAAACCAGATGATGATATATACGTCCTCATGTCAAACCTCTACTGGGGGTACCGTCCAGCATACTATGATGCAACCTTTCACCTATGGGCAAGTATTAAAGAAGTCCGTGATACATCTGTTTCGCTTAATCATATTCTTATCTATATCGAAGACTGGAAGAAAGCCTACCGCGCAATACCATATATCAAGCAGGATCCTATATTTGAAAAGGCCTTTGACCTCATGTTTTTTGAGCGTACTTTGACCGCACTTTTGCTTGATATTCACAATCAAGATTACCATACAGACAGAGAGGAGAGCATCGCACATCTCATGGATATATTTTTTAGCCTATTTGAGGTATTTTCAAAGAAAGTAGGCTCATAAAAATAAGAAAAATGTTATACTACTTGTAGGTAATATTAATATAAAAAAAGTATGATACGCATCGGTATAAACGGATTTGGTCGAATTGGGAGAACTGTGGCAAAGGTTCTAGTGGAGCAGTTTGCTGAACAGGCAGAGATTGTGGCTATCAATGATCTTACTGATACCAAGACCTTGGCGCATTTGTTTCAATATGATACCTGCTATGGTATTTGGCCTGGAAAGGTACATCACGATGAGACTCATATATCCATAGCAGGGCAGAGGATGCCTATATATAGTAAACGTGACCCATCAGAAATCCCTTGGGGAAAGCATGATGTAGACGTGGTGCTAGAGTGTACTGGTATTTTTCGAACCGCAGAGGCTATGAAGGCACATCTCAAAGCGGGTGCAAAAAAGGTAGTGCTCTCAGCTCCAGCAAAAGATGAGGAAACGTGCACCTATGTCATGGGAGTCAATCACGAGCAGTATAAAGGAGAGGACATGATCTCAAACGGTAGTTGTACCACCAACTGTATTGCTCCTATCATCGATGTTATCCATCGTGTTTATGGTATTTCTTCTGCTATGATGACGACTGTTCATTCCTTTACGGCTGATCAAAGGCTAAAAGATGCTCCACACAAGGATTTGCGACGAGCTAGAAATGCGACTCAGTCAATTATTCCTACCACTACTGGAGCAGCTCTTGCTGTGACCAAAGTTATCCCATCACTTGCTGGCAAACTAGAAGGAATGGCATTTCGAGTGCCCACAACAAATGTTTCTGTGGCAGATATTACCTGTGTTGTAGAGTCCATGCCTGAGGATATTGCTGAGCTACATGATCAGTTTGAGGATGCCATGGTCAAAGAATACTATGGGATTATGGATATTTCCAATGAGCCCTTGGTATCAGTGGATTATAAAAAAAATCCGTATAGTTGTATTGTTGATGCCTTGAGCACTCAAATGGTTGGCAATCAGGTCAAGGTGATTGCGTGGTATGACAATGAGTGGGGGTACTCTAGTAGGCTGGCAGAGCTCGCATTGCATATTATGAACTACTCAAAGTAAGAGGGTGAAAGCGCTTTAGCTTGTCCCCTGGTATAGATGCTATTGGTACAAACAGCTTTGCTCCATTGCTCCAATGTTTGGCCATCTATCTTGGCTACTAGACTATCATCAGTCCTGTGGAGAGCTGGTTTGGTAAACCACGATGTGGTAATAAATATACCAAAGTCACACTTGTATTGGCTACACGAACCAATAAGAGCGCGCACTGGCTCTATGAGTATGGGGTTCTTCTTTGGGTGATAGCGTTTGCATTGGACTGCTATTTTTGTACCGTGATGTTCCACAATGAGGTCAATGCCACCATCTGGACCTCTTCCACCAATAACTCGCACCATGTCAAATCCTGCTTTTCGAAAGAGAAAGGCAATGTGTTCTTCAAAGTCAAAGGCGTTGAGCGTGTACATTTCTTGTACTGACAAGTGTTTATCAAGTCCAGCATGGGCTTTTAGTTTTTGCGTCACTTGCTTCAGAAATAGCACACTGTACAATGGTAACACCATACATTGTATTATTGTCACTACCAGAGTGAGCCATAGCCAGCTTTGAAAAACAGACACAGCTAAAAGTAACAATGTCAGAAGAGACGTGGCCAGGAGTTGTTTATGGAGGGTGTTGATCTTTTGATAAGCCTGTATCCGTGAGGCGGGAGCAAACTTCATTTATATAATTGTGATAAAAACTACACTTTACACTAAGCAGTATAGCACTTAAGATATAGATATCTATACCTACAACACGGAGTTAATGGATGAAGGTCAGAGAGATAATCGCGAGTTTTACTTCTCAGTGATTATACCAACATACAATAGAAGAGAAATGCTAGAACGCGCATTGCTTTGTCTAGAGGAGCAAAGCCTACCCACAGAGCTGTATGAGGTCATTGTTGTCAATGACGGCAGTACAGATGATACTGCTGAGTTCTTAGAAAGATATAAAAACCGTGCAAAGATGCACTTTACCTATATTAACAAAGATAATGAAGGTCAGGGTATTGCTCGTAATACCGGTTTTCAACTGTCTGATGGATATGTCATCTTATTCGGTCAGGATGATATATTAGTCACAAAAGATTTTTTATCTGAGCACAAAAAAGTTCATGATAGATTTGCTACATCCAACTTTATCTGTCTTGGTCATACCACGTGGCATCCTGAGCTTGTGGTGTCACCATATATGCAATACCTTGAGGAAAGTGGAACTCAATTTGGGTATAAGCAGTTAGCAAAAAGTCGCCTAATTGATCCCAAGTTAGGACTTAGGCTCGCAGGATATCCATACTTTTACACGAGTAATATCTCACTAAAGCGGCCTCTTTTTGAGAAGCATCAATTTGATGAACGTTTTAAAAAGTACGGCTGGGAGGATATTGAGCTTGGTTATCGGCTAGTACAAGATGGAGCAATGATCTTATACAATGATGCTGCTATGGCATACCATCACCATGAGCAACATGAGGATGAAATCCCAAAGCGTATGAAACAGGTTGGACGAGCGGCAAAGCGCGCTATCAAAATACAACCAAAACTTCATGTCATACCAAGTGGTGTAAAGCGCCTACTACTCAGTATTATTGCTATGCCAGTGTTTGTACAGTTTTGGAAAAATAGGTGGGACGCAAGTGGTAAACAAGTGCTTAATTTTGTGGGAAGAGCATATTACTATAGTGCTATGAAACAATATTTTCTACTTGGTCTTAAGAAAAAGAGATGACATTTGATGCAAAGAAAAAAATAGGTATTGTGGTTGCTATTGTATTGGCTGTATTTGTATTGCCCTTTCTTATCTTTAGAGGTAGTGGACCAACGCAGCAGGCAGCACAAATAACGCTTACCTTTTGGAATCTATTCGATGAAGCGGATCTCTACTCAGGACTAATTGAAGAGTTTCATAGTTTGAAACCAGAGGTAAATATAAGATATAAAAAGTATACAGACATTGCAGAGTTTGAGTCCGATTTTATCAATGAGCTGGCGGAGGGGAAGGGACCAGATATTGTGGCAATACCACCAGCATGGCTACTAAAGCACAAAGGAAAGTTGGCTCCCATGCCAAAGGGTGTCTTTACTAAGGCAGATCCAGAAAGTTATAGAAGTATTTTTATAAAAGCTGCTGGGGATGATCTTATCTTGCCCAGTGATGCGGGTGAGGATGTCTATGCTATACCAGTACATATGGAGACTTTAGCTACTATTTATAATAGTGACCTCTTATTGGATCGTATTTCCAAAGATGCTCCTGCAGCTGACTGGGATACCTTTGTTTCGGATGCCATTGATATGGCATCCCGTGACTCAAAGAAAACTCGGATCATCCGAGGTGGGCTACCTCTAGGTGATATCACTACCATCACACGCGGATTGGAGGTCCTCCATGTGTTGATGCTCCAGCAAGGTGTTTCCTTTTATGATCCTACCAAGTTAACAGTCACTCTTGCTCAGCCCACATTATATAGTGGTCGGTACTACTATCCTGCAAGTGATGCTGTAGAGTTTTTTCTTTCCTTTACAAAAAAAGGAAGTGATAATTTCCTTTGGGATCCAAGTATTGCCAGTGATTTTCCTGAAGATAAGGAAGTAGGGGCATTTGCTCGTGGGGAGATTGCTACCTTTTTTGGGTATGCCTATCAGCTATCTGATGTACAGGAGCTTATAGCAAAGTATCAACGAGAGGGGTTGGATGTCATTGATATGTCGAGTGTACGTGCTGCAGCATTACCACAACTTACCAATGCAACTACTTCCTCTAAAAGTACACTCGTAAACTATTACCCACTTGCGGTGACAAAAAATAGTACAAGTACCTTGGCAGCCTGGGATTTCATCGACTTCTTATCTGGAGAGCAACAGCAACGTTTTTTGTTTAATAAAGGCAAAAAACTTTCTGCAAGGACTGATATGTTAGCTGAACAAAGTAAAGATCTTGTCTATGGAGCCTTTGCAAGGCAAGCAATTTACGCAAAGAGTATACATCTTCCTTTTGAGGAAAAGTTGCGAGTTATCTACACAAAGACCCTTTCTAACATTGGGAAAGGAGTTCTTGATCCTACAGACGGGCTTGCAGATATCAGTGCAGAGTGGCAATGTCTCTACAATAAGGCCATTGGGCGGGAAGGTGGAAAGGTTTGTGGATAGGTGAAATACCGTTGACGAAAGACATCAATTTCATATACTGACCTAGCATATGCTATTTTGTGCATATTGCGGCATTATTACACAATTTATTAATTACCTTTAGATCCATGGCAAGTATTTCACTAGATAAGGTCCGTAATATCGGAATTATCGCCCATATTGATGCTGGAAAAACAACAACAACTGAGCGCGTACTTTTGTATACTGGTATCACACATAAAATTGGTGAGGTGCACAATGGTGAAGCTACCATGGACTGGATGGAGCAAGAAAAGGAAAGAGGTATTACGATTACCTCTGCTGCAACCACTTGTTTTTGGAAAAAAGATAACATCAAGTATAATATCAATATTATTGACACTCCAGGTCACGTTGACTTTACTATGGAGGTTGAGCGTTCACTACGTGTGCTTGATGGAGGAGTGACGGTGATTGATGCATCTCAGGGTGCTGAGCCTCAGACAGAGACGGTATGGAGACAGGCAGATAAGTATGAGGTTCCACGTATTATTTTTGCAAACAAGCTAGATAAAACAGGTGGAGACTTTTATATGTCTATTGCATCTGTACGAGAGAGGCTGAGTCCAAAGGCATATGCTATACAACTTCCTATTGGAAGTGAGTCAGAGTTTAGTGGAGTGATCGATCTTGTTCAGATGAAGGCATTTACCTTTGAAGGTACGGCTGGAGAAAAGGTTGTGGAGATTCCATTTCCTGAAGATATGAGAGCAAAGGCTGAGCAATATCGTGAAGAGCTAGTGGAAAAAGTTGCTGAGGCAAGTGATGAGCTTATGAGTAAATATCTAGAGGGAGAAGAGATCACTATCCCTGAGCTAAAAGCTGGAATTAGAAAATTAACATCTAATGTTGAGCTCTTCCCAATGCTTTGTGGTACTGCACTACAAAATATGGGTGTACCGTTGGTGTTGGATGCGGCTATAGATTATCTACCATCTCCACTTGATGTTCCACCTATGGAGGGTATGGATCCAAAGACAAATGAGGTTCTTATCAGACGTGCTGATGAAAAGGAGCCTACTTCTGCTCTAGCCTTCAAGATTATGGCGGATCCTTATGTGGGTCGTCTTACCTTTGTACGTGTGTATTCTGGAGTATTGGAGTCTGGTTCTTATGTATACAATCCTGTTTCTAGAAAAAAGGAGCGAGTTGGTCGATTGTTACAGATGCACGCAAATAACCGAACAGAGGTCTCTAGTATACCTGCAGGTCATATTGGAGCCGTTGTGGGTCTCAAATCTACAAAGACAGGTGAAACGCTTTGTGATGAGGATAATCATATCGTACTGGAGTCAATGGAGTTCCCTGAACCAGTAATCTCTCTTTCTATTGAGCCTAAGACAAAGCCGGATCAAGAAAAATTGGGTCTATCATTATCAAAGCTCTCAGAGGAGGATCCTACTTTTAGAGTGCGAACTGATGATGAAACTGGTCAGACTGTTATCAGTGGTATGGGTGAGCTTCATCTAGATATTATTGTAGATCGTCTACGAAGAGAGTTTAAGGTAGAGGCAAATGTAGGTGCGCCACAGGTAGCCTATAGAGAAACAATTCAAAAGGAAGTTCGTACAGAGGAAAAATACTCAAAACAGACTGGTGGTCGTGGACAGTACGGTCACGTTGTTATGAATATGATTCCAGGTGAGCCTGGTACTGGATATGAGTTTATCAATAGTATCAAGGGAGGATCTATTCCAAATGAGTATATTCCTGCAGTAGACAAGGGTATTAAAGAAGCAATTACCAAGGGTGTTGTTGCAGGGTTCCCAATGGTAGATATCAAGGTTGAGCTTATCGATGGTACATACCATGATGTTGACTCCTCTGAGTTTGCCTTTAAGGCAGCTGGTTCTATTGCATTTCAAAAGGGTGCGAGAGCTGCAAGTCCAGTACTTCTTGAGCCAATCATGGCTGTGGAGTCTGTTACTCCTGAAGAGTATATGGGTGACGTGATGGGAGATATCTCTTCTCGTCGTGGATCTATCGAAAAGATGGGTGATAGAGGTACAGCAAAAACTATTATTGCTAAGGTTCCACTAGCAAGTATGTTTGGATATGCTACTGATCTTCGTTCTATGACGCAGGGTCGAGCTTCATTCTCCATGACATTTTCTCATTATGATAAGGTGCCAAATAGTGTGGCAGAAAAGATTAAGGAGGAGAGAGGGCAAAAGTAGTTGTATATAAGGATATAGCTACAAGCATAAAAAAGGAGTAACACATGGTTACTCCTTTTTTATATTATGTTACTTCTTTCTTTTTTTTCTCCTCCTACTTTGTAGTCTATCTGTCTCTGCAGCTAGCTCTAGTAAGTCTTTTTTCCTCTTATCTAGGGTAGACCTATGTGCGACTTCCTGTTCTACACTTTTTTTTGTGGCCTCCGTGATAACTTTAACATAGATACTTACGTGAATTTGCTCAGTAGGTAGAGCTGCATCTTGAGGGTAGAGGTCGGTACATTCGTTCATTATATGGTAAAGGTAATGACTAAAAATATTACTGTGAATTCGTGGGATTCTTTTCTGTCACTGTGCTATCTTTGCATATCTGTCTAAATCTTTCTTCCAAGGTGGATGTAGTGGATTTTTCGACAGAGACTTCTGAGGTCTTAGCAGGTTGTTTTCCGCTCTCATTAGATCTAGATATTTCATTGAGCACGCTTTCAAATGTAGACATAGTATTGAATAGAGTAAATATGAACGCAATATATAACTTTATTTTTACGCGTCAATACTTTTGAAACTAGCTATACCAATGCGTTGTTGCATAAAAAAGTATAACATATGCGGCAGTTATGTTATACTTTTATGATATATCACAACATAACTCTTATGGCAGGATTTGACGGAATTGCGGATGGTATAAAAAATATAGCGGATATAGCAGAAAAAGTAAAAAATCCAAAAGAGGCAATTGGCACGATTATAAAAGAAAAAATTGCACCGTTACAAGAAACAGTTGCAGGCACTATGGATACGATTGCAAAGACACAAGAGCAAGTAAGTAGACTCAAGGAGGCCCTTTCCGGGGACTTATTTGAAAATCTCAGTAAGGTATTTGATGGTACATTATTCACTAGCTTGATTGCTTCTATCTCTGATGGTAGTTTATGGAAAAGTAATGTAGATAAGCCTTCTGAAAGTGGCAGTAGCCTTATAAATAGTTTTAGAACTATGATCGAAAAGTCAAAGGTGGCAGGTGGGTATGATCGTTTACTAAGGAAAGGCACAGTACAGGGAGTAAAAGTTGCATGCTATAATTTAGCTGAAAATTTTCGGTATTTACATAATGGTTCTAATTTATTTGTTACTACACCAGATATTGTAAATACAAAAACAAATGAAGAGTGGATTGCAAAAAATAAAGTAGATGAAATGATCAAACAAGGAAACCTCAAGGCTGGTGATACAATTTGGCTACAGGGAGTGATCAATCCAAGTGATAAAGACTCTACATTGCCTGGAAGTAAAAACCACTGGGTGACCTATTTAGGAAATGGTGACTTTGGTGATCAAAATGGAGTATATAATTACACTTCAGATAGAAACTTTTGGAAGAATCGATATGTGACAAAGGTTTATTCTGCGTAAGATCGGTTTTCTAGGAGCTTAAGCAACCGTTGCAACGTCAGAACTCGACTTTGATAGCGTGCTGTTCCACTATCAA
>JBBKXV010000103.1:0-3754 GCA_037969665.1 Candidatus Altimarinota bacterium | reverse complement strand
AGCTAGGGCTAATCATGGCTCATCAGTATATTAACCAGCTCGTGAAAACAAAGTTTGGACAAACAAGCTCTCAGGTAAAAGATGCTGTTTTTGGTAACGTGGGTACCATGATGAGTTTTAAGGTGGGTGCTGAGGATGCAGAGTACCTCGCAAAAGAATATGCGCCACTGTTATCAGAGCAAGATATCGTGGGTATTTCCAACTATAAAGCGTATATTAAACTCAACATTAATAACACAACATCAAGACCATTTTCACTCGATATGGTCTACGATGAAAGAGGTCAAAATCAAAAGGTGGCAGATATTCTCAAGAGATACTCTAGTCTCAAATACGGTCGTAAGCGCATCTTTGTGGACCAAGAGATTGAGGCTAGGTTGGGGATCTCTGGGGCTATGGAGTAATGCCCTATGTCCTCGGTTTAGTTATTCGTCCCCGTAGTGCTGATGCTTCTTTGATTCTACTCATTCCTAGGATAAACGCTCCCATACGAAGTGTTGTCTTGTACTTGTTGGCCGTGTTGGACACGTCTATGAAAGATCGCTTCATGATAGTCTCTAGTTTATTGATGACATCCTCTTCGGTCCACTGGTCTCCAGTACGACCTTGTATCCACTCAAAGTAACTTACCGTGACTCCACCTGCATTGGCTAGTACGTCAGGGATCACTGTGATGTGTTGCATATCAAGTATGGTATCTGCCTCTTTGGTGATGGGGCCGTTGGCAAGCTCAAGGATAATAGAAGCTTTGATATTTGCAGCATTGTCAGCTGAGATCTGGTTTTCAAGGGCTGCAGGTATGAGGATATCCACGTTTACTTCCAGTAAGGCTTGGTTGCTGAGGTGCTCTACATTGGGATAAGTAGAAATAGTACCGTGTTCCTGTTTATGCTGGAGGAGCTTTTCTAGGTCAAGTCCAGTGGAATTATACACCCCTCCTTGAGAGTCAGAGGTGGCAATGATGATTGCTCCTAGCCCCTGTAGTATTCTTGCTGCATGATATCCAGCGTTTCCAAATCCTTGTACCGCTACTGTTTTTCCCTTGATGCCTTCTCCCTTACCCTCTAGGTAGGAAAGAAGCGCAAAAATACCCCCTTGAGAGGTGGCATAGTCTCTTCCGAGAGACCCACCGAGGCTAAGTGGCTTTCCCGTAATCATGCTTGGCTCATGTCCTCCTGTGAGTGTTTCAAACTCATCAAGCATCCATGACATGATTTGCCCATTAGTATTTACATCTGGAGCTGGTATATCTTTGTTGCCTCCCAAAATAGGGTAAAAAGATCGGATAAACTCTCTCGCCACTAACTCAAGATCATTCGTGCTAAGATTTCTTGGGTTGATCCCAACTCCCCCTTTTCCACCTCCCAGTGGTATACCTACCACGGCACACTTGATGGCCATGAGTGCTGCTAGCGCCTTTACCTCGCTCTCGTCGGTATCTTGGTGAAATCTTATCCCACCTTTGAAAGGACCACGGGCATCATTAAACTGTACTCTATATATGGATACCGTGGTCTCCCCTGTGGATAAGTGTAGCGTTTTGCTATCGGTGGCTATATGTTGGGGTGTTTGAAAGATGTTGAGTGTAGCCTTATCATAGTCAAGATACTCATTAGCATCGTCGATGAGTGTGAGATAGTTATGATAGAAATCCAAAGTGTTCATAGCATAATAGAAAAAAGATAAAGACCATAAGATAGCATACGTAGCTTGCAAAAAATGGCAATGATCGCCAGTAGCATAGTATACAAAAAAGCCCTTGTACCATAGAGGTACAAGGGCTTTTAAGGTATTGTCGTGAGGTCCTTACTTAGAAAAAGGAAGTAGCGCCATAATACGTGCTACTTTAATTGCATTTCCAAGCTTCTTTTGTGACCGTAGGTTTGTTCCAGTGTAATAACGTTGCTTGATACGAGCAAAACGATCTAGAAACTTTCGTAGTAGTTTTACATTTTTATAGTCAATGTAGTCGATCTTGTGCTCTAGAAAAAAACATTTTTTCTTCATAATTGTGGTGTGTAGTAGATTTAAATATTATCGATGGTATCGAGTGTGTCTTCAAAGCTGTTGGTTATCTCTCCCGCTTCATCTTCCGCTTGCATAGCCACCTCCAGTGCGCTGTGATGAGTTGCGCTATCTAGATCCTCATCATAAGCACTGTCTCCTAGGGTTCTTTTATCCAGCATGATCATGTCGTAGATGACAATTTCTGTGCGATAACTTTTACCGTCGTGAGGAGTGTCAAAGGCTCTAGTCTTGAGGTATCCCTTGAGAAACACCAGTTTACCTTTACTGAGAAATGTATGACACTTTTCAGCGAGTTTTGACCAAGCAACTATGTTGTGAAACTCAGGCAAAGAGCGTTTTTCCCCTGTTTGGGTTTTCCACTCTCTGTTGGTTGCGACACTAAAGGTACATACGGGTTGCCCCTGCTCCGTGGTTCTCAGGAGAGGATCTCGCGTGAGGTTACCAAGGAGTGTCACTTCATTAACACTTCGCATGAGGTAGGTTCAAAATAGTATAAAAGAAAAGACTATCTTCGCTTACTTTTCTTTTCCTCCTTAATCTTTTCTTCCTCAGCCTCAAGCGTAGCTTGAATACTTGAAATTCGTCCTGTTTCCTCAAGATACTCTTCTAGAGTAAGATTCTTTGGAAATTTAAGAACGATATGTCTCATTATTGGTTGTAGTAGTTTGAGATCGTGCTCAAGTGCAGCAATCTTTTCACCTGGCATAGTAAAGTAAGAGATATGGTAATATCCTTCTTCATGACCAGAGATAGTGTACGCAAGACGTCTTTTCCCCCAATCATCGGTGTGAGAAGTCTCACCTCCGTGCTCTTCTAGCGTGCTTTGCAACGTAGCTAGAGCTTCCTTTGTCTTTTTTTCTCCGAGATCTGGCTTGATAATCACCATCATCTCGTAGAGTTGTTTTTCACTCATAATGTAGCGTGGTTTATGGAATAAAATTTTATACGACGCATCGTACAAAAAACCGCTGAGGTAATTATGCTAAAAAAATCCTTTTTTGCAAGGTGTTTTGGTGTAAAGTGAGGAGTGTAGACTACATAAGTAGTTAAAAGAGTGAGTATACGGTGAAAATTTATATGATTCATGATACAGAGATGATAACAAAGAAGAGCCTACTAGATGAAATCGCACTACAAGAGTGGATGGATCAGCGAGGTGAAAAACCATACCGCACTGCTCAGGTAAAGCAAGCAGTATATATTGACCATGCACCGAGTATTCAAGATATAACAACCATATCCAAGGATCTGCGAGAAGCATTGGATAAGGACTTTGTGATCAACCCCTTGGTACAAAAGAAACGGCAGATTTCTAAGGATGGTACGCAAAAGTTTTTGTTTGAAACACAGGATGGGAAGTTTATTGAATCTGTATTAATGAGGCATAAGACAGGAAGACTAACCTTGTGTGTTTCTTCTCAAATAGGATGTCCTGTGAAATGTGTCTTTTGCTCTACAGGTACCATGAAGTATGGTCGAAACCTAGAGAGCTCAGAAATCTTAGGACAGGTATTGGCAGTAAACGAGTATCTAGACATTACGGAAGAGCGCATTCGAAATATAGTATTTATGGGTATGGGAGAGCCATTATTGAACTATGACAATCTTATGAGAGCACTTCGCTTACTCAATGATCAAAAAGCATTTGGAATAGGAATACGTCACCTTACTATTTCTACATCAGGTATTGTGCCAAAGATACAAGCACTTATGGATGAGGATATGC
>JBBKXV010000102.1:0-1576 GCA_037969665.1 Candidatus Altimarinota bacterium | reverse complement strand
GCAAAAACAAAAAGAAAACTCATTGATAGAGTGGGTCTCGAAAAGTATTACCATCACCTCACCCCTGCAGCGTTTCATTACAAATATGACTTGCCAATAGTCATGTTCAAAAATATTTTCGTCACGTGCGCGAAAAAGCAAAACCGATATACTTGCCTTCCATGAAAATTTCGGGTGTCAAGGAGAAGACGAATCAAAAAACCAAACACGCTACGTGATAGCCTACTTGATAAGTCAGTCATCGGTACCCTCAAAGTTTTTTGTCTATATAGTTTGGGGACCACGGAGTTCTCTTGAACGCAGACATGCTGAGCAACACATTTTTCGGAAAATGATCGACCAGACAGTAAACCAAGTTTGTCATGTGGGTTCAGTAGAACATGGGCTTGAATTATATACATGGGTAAATGGGCCACTCTAAACATTTATCGGACCATATCAACTTTGAAACGAGTCAGACACATACATCACAAGCATATGACAGGCAGAAAGGGTAAACCGTGGGAGCGGTGCTGTTTTAAGTTCCACTATACCGTACTTGGCAATGACATACCCGATTGCCGTGCTGATTGTCCGCGTATATATGAACCAGAACAGTATATGGCAGCACTTCAATCTATATATAAGATTCGCTACCTTGACTCAATACGCCAATGGGTATGGGGATGCATTAACGACTGTCATAGAGGCTTACGTGGCATAGAAAAATCAGATCATTAGCGCATAGTTTAAAATATAAAAAAAATGGATTTATTTTTGCACATGACTATGCGCATACACAGTTTTTCATCATATACACGAAGAGTTCGGTGAAGAGGCGTGTCATTGCAGGAAATGAATACACTTACCCCATGTGACATACACACGACGAGAGATTTGTATAGGTGTACATCTTCCTCATTATAATTCAGAATATTGGCGTTTTTGAGTACTCTACCCACCAAAGCATATACCAAGTATAACTGAATGCACCCCCCATACACTGTCATGTGTAACGCACTGAAGACATTACAGACTGACTATACATTGGGTGAATATGGTTGCCCACGCATTATAAGTAGGTGTAATCCTGGTAGCTGTCTAAAACTTACGTATTGAGTATTAGCATATTTCAGTACTAGTCCACCATTATCAAACAAGGGGTATGACAGCACTTCTAATGCAATTGTTATAATCACAATACATATATGTACCAAAACATCGACAGAACTCCCGGGCTCCAGCAATAAATGCAAGTACACACACACACACCCCACACCACGATATATGAATTAATGCGAGTACATTAATTGATGCTAGTCTATCAATATAGATAGGTATGGGGTGGTGAGTGTCATTCAAAGATCAACAGTATACATCAAAGAATTGCACGCCCACCTATCAGCTTGTCTGCTACTCTCTGCCCACTGCACAGATGCAGCTCTCTACGTTAGATCATTCAAGAATGCTACGTGTGTAAGAATGAGCAACAATAAGTATATATACAATGTACGCTTACTTAATAGTATTAGTACTCACCGGCAACTTGGCACCATAAGCAAGCAAGAGGAAGAAGATGGCATTAGTAGTTCCACAC
>JBBKXV010000101.1:0-8342 GCA_037969665.1 Candidatus Altimarinota bacterium | reverse complement strand
TCATTAAGCCCTTGATTACGCTTCTTACTCTTCCTATTAACGTATTAACGCTTGGGCTTTTCTCGTTAGTTATTAATGCTGGACTTATCCTCCTCGTGGCAAACCTTGTCACAGGATTTGTAGTTGGTGATTTCTTAAATGCATTACTCTTTAGTATTGTCCTTTGGTTGGTCAACTGGTTGTTTGCAATAATTGCCAAAGAGTAGCATAAGAACAACCTCCTCTCTTGATTACGAACATACGTAAAAGTCCGCGATGCATCGCGGACTTTTTTGAGCCAGTATAAATAGAAAGGCACTCACCGTTGTTACTTTTTTCCAATGCTTGCTTGTACCTTAGACTAGTTTAAGACAAACACTGCAGCATTGAGTACGCTAGCAAACAGCACCCAGGACAGATATGGAGCCATAAGCCACATAGCTATTGTTGAATGACTCCTCATTTCCCACATGGTCCATACAATACTTGCTAGCAACACAATGATCACAGCTAAAGCAGTGCCAACTTGGTGTGCACCAAAGAAGACTAGCGTCCACAGGGTATTGACAACAAGCTGCATTCCAAAAGAAATATATACCTTTGATTTGCCAGAGGTGGGAGACTGTATGATGAGAAAGAGAGCAATACCCATCATCGTATACAGCACTGTCCACACAGGACCAAAGACCCAACTCGGTGGCTGAAAAAAGGGTTTATCTAGGAGTGCATACCATCCCTCGATCTGAGAAGTGGTAAATAGTGCACCGATAATACCTGCAAGCTGACACAATACGATTGTTCCAATGAGCTGAATACTTTTTTTCATATGTATGATCTTTATGATATATCTACTGACATGATATACTACTATATCATACCTGCCTTTCAGACAACTATCTCATGCATAAAAAAACCACAGCCCTCATCATTCTCGATGGATTTGGAGTAAGTAAAGAAACACATGGCAATGCTCAATCTAGTGCCTCTATGCCATTTTACCACTCTCTACTCGAGCACTACAGTCACACAACACTCCATGCCTCCGGGCTACCTGTGGGGCTCCCAGAGCATATCATGGGCAATAGTGAGGTTGGACATCTCACCCTAGGTGCCGGACGGGTGCTCAAACAATCATTGATACGTATCAATGATGCTGTGGAGGATGGTTCATTTGCACGTAATAAACAGTTTCTTGCCAGTATTCACCATGCCAAACAACATGGTGGGAGCATACATCTTCTAGGCATGCTTTCCGATGGTGGAGTGCATTCCAGCATGGATCACCTCTTTGCTCTCATAGACCTCTGTGGGAAACAACAAGTTGACACGTACATCCATGGATTTCTTGATGGTAGAGATACCGCCCCTTCCTCTGCTAACATCTACCTTGAGGCACTACATAACAAGCTTTCTGACAAACCCTTAATCCACCTCTCCACTCTCAGTGGTCGGTACTTTGCCATGGACCGTGACCACCGTTGGGATCGTGTAGAGCTAGCATATTACGAATTGGTGGGTGATGCTGAGATACCTCGTTTTGCTACCTATCAACAAGCGCTACAACATGCTTATAACCAAGGTACTACAGATGAGTTTGTACCTCCCTGTGTTATAGAGAACAATACGGGGAAGCAGTATATTCAAGATAATGATGCGGTGATCTTTTTTAATTTTAGAACAGACCGCCCAAAGGAGCTAACCATGGCTTTTCTACAAGACACCTTCCCTCATTTTGACAGAATACAGCGACACAACCTCTACTTTGTCACTATGACTGAGTATGATACAAGCTTTTACACTGCCCATGTGGCCTTTCCTCAACAACCACCCAAAAATACACTCCCAGCATGGCTCTCCGTCTGTGATAAGACACAGTTTCATACAGCAGAGACAGAAAAGTATGCTCATGTGACTTATTTCTTTAATGGTGGACATGAGCAAGCTGTACCAGGAGAGACAAGAGTAATGGTGCCAAGTCCCAAGGTGGAGACCTATGATAATACTCCTGCCATGAGTGCTGCCTTGGTACGTAATGAGGTGGTACAAGCGCTGCGCTCACAGCAATACGACTTTCTTGTGGTCAACTTCGCCAATCCAGATATGGTGGGTCACACCGGCGATATATCAGCCACTGTCAAAGCGCTAGAAGTCATAGATGGTTGTCTCAAAGATGTTGTAGAGCAGCTCATACAAGGAGGAGGGCAAGCAATACTCACTGCAGACCATGGAAACTGTGAGCATATGATCCAAAGTGATGGCACTAAAAATACAGCACATACCACCAATAAGGTGCCATGTATTATGGTATCAGAGAAAAAAACAACCCTACGCTCAGGAGGTACCCTTGCTGACGTCGCTCCAACTCTACTAGAAATGATGAACCTCAAGACTCCAGTGGAAATGACTGGCAGCTCTTTGATGACATAAAAAAATACCCCCTATCATGATCACTCATAGTAGGGGGTACATTGCATAATTTATGCTGCCTCTCCTGCAAGACTAATTCGTACTGCATTAAGACCTTGACGTCCTTCTTCTACGTCAAAAGTAAGAGTATCTCCTTCTTGAAGATCATCGTATCTTACTCCCTGTAGCTCATTTGAGTGAAAGAAAAGATCCTTGGACTCTCCCTCTCTAGAGATAAATCCGTATCCCTTGTCTGTAAGCCTAGCAATAGTTCCTGTTTCCATTGTATAATGTACAATAAATAGTATAAATATCAATATTGTAACATCTTAGATCCAGCTTACTGCTTTTGTTCGGATATCAAAACATTTGATATCCATATAGTATAGTATTTTTTTAATAAAGCAAGAGTTCCTTCTCTTATGCTTTTTTAGACCATACCCAACAGGTGTTGTATATCTCCTTCCAACTTTTCTGGCGTGGTCGTAGGGGCATAACGTTTATATGGTTTACCCTGAGCGTCAATTAAAAACTTTGTGAAATTCCATTTGATAGAACGCCCCAGTAAAGACCCTAACTTTTCTTTAAGATACACATAAAGTGAATGAGTATGTTGTCCATTTACCTTTATCTTTTCTGTAAGCATAAATGTCACCCCATGCTGCAGACGACACACCTCTACCATCTCACCATTTTGCACTGGTTCTTGCCCACTAAACTGATTGCATGGCGTGCCAATGACTACTAGCCCTTTATCCTTATACCGTTGATGCAGCACTTCGAGTCCGTCAAATTGGGATGCAAGACCACACTCTGTGGCGGTATTGACTATAAGTACTACTTTCCCCTTATGCTCATTCATAGCAATGATTTTTCCAGAAGTGTCTCGAATCTGTAATGAATAAAAGTCCACCATATTATTTGAATAAAAAGTAAATCAACTCTGCCCTCTGTGGTATTCACGCCTTTTTTACAGCCTACCATATTTCTCTCAATACTCCCTACTTCTCTCAACTATAAAAATGAAAAAATGGACTATAATGTTATCTTCTTTTTTCTGCTGATCCGAATACAATAGAGACAAGATTACCCCACACTTATGCGTAAAAAAATTAATGTTAGCGACAGGATGCAACAAGGGCATTACTACCTTACTGAGTCTATTGGTAGCAACTTTGATCCCAACTTTACACCGGAGCTGACTCCGAAGGAAATGCTAGAATTAGGTGTCTTTGGTGGGAAGTACATGACTGATTGCACAGATGAGTTTCCTGCAGCGTGGTTTACACAAGCAAAACTCAGTCCTCAAAAAAAAGATCCCACAATAAATTACTTTGGAGTAAATGCATCGCTTTCACTTACAGACTGGCAAACAAAAGGTTGGATACACCCCATGGATCCACGAGGGTGGTTTCAATGGTATTGTCGCTACTATTACGGTAGAAGAGTTCCAGAAGAAGACCAACGACAAATAAAGCGTTGGAAGGCAGTAACACGTCATATTGCTGCAATCAAAAAAAACTGCCCACCACAAGTATTGGACTGCAGACCAAAACAACGTCAAGCTGTGCTTCACTGGGCGTATGATAGTAGAAAAATATAGCTCATAATCGCATGTTTAGGATAGTAATGCCTAGTGTTTTCTCTATATGTTACCTAGCGAGAGTAGGTATATCATTTTTAAATCAGTACAAATGCTACGATTAAAAAAACTGCTTGAATGCAGTGAACTACTTTTACTATTTTTGGAGCAGGTAACGGGACTCGAACCCGTATTGTCAGCTTGGAAGGCTGATGCTCTAGCCAATTGAACTATACCTGCTTATTTCCTGAACAAGATCATATTATTCAGGATGTATTTTTTTGCAAGGGTTTTGTATTTTTTTATGATATCTATCTACATAAAAACTCAACGTCCTATAGCTCTCCTTAGGAGTGTTACAACACTCCCGCTTTCTGCATCCTACACGATGCTCTCAAGGTAACACCCCTCACAAAGCACCTTCTCCTGTTCGTAACTTGTTTCTAAAGAAACTGTACATTGTTCACAATTCCTTATAAATAGCCTTTCGGGTGTACGTCTAGACTGCCTTTTGACCATACGCTCCATGTAATGTTCACGAGGTATAGGGATACCCCGCCTAAGATAAAATGCGTATTCCTGAGGAATAATACGATATGGTTTTGCTGAGATCTCTGAGCACAGTACTTTTTCAATAATTGTACTATTCACATCAGTTATAGCAGTATCCTCAACTATGTCACAAGTAGTCGCTTTTGTAACATGCTCCTCTCGGTATGTTAAACCTTTACCCTTTATCTCATCCAGAGTAAGAGGGTACAGCTGCTGAGCATTACTTTCGTTATATGCAAAGGGACTACAGTCCAGTGGGAAGTATTCTCCCCATTCTCCTGTACTTTTCATATGAGCAATGATCTTTGGTACTACATCCTCGTATTCCTCCTTTGTATACTGCTTGTTCAAAATACAGTATTGGTTTTTCTTTAGCCCCACCGAACCAAAACAGTTATTTGAAGCAAAACACATATCTGAATAGTACATGTAACTTACCCCCATCCATACTAGGTTTGATAAAGCAACATGATTGGCATCCCCACCCACCTCCATACAATAGTAAAGATGATCTGACCGCTCACCCCACTGAATAACACTAATTGCATCCTTTATAGTATGGGAGCTACTACAGTCATAACAGTTTTCAGCATCTCTCATAGCATAACTTCGATAGACATTTGTACAGTTATCTAAGTAGTTACCACTTACGTCTTCATTTCCTTCACCCAGAAGGTGCTTTCTAGGGTACTTCCCCACATGATCCTGAAACTTCTGCGAGAACTCTTGTATCTCTCTCCAATTCATAGCTTGTATCTTTTTCTTCATAGTCTCCACCTCTTCCTTGCTAGCAGGCTTATTAAAGATATAGTTTTCTTTATTTCTTAACCCCCAAGAACCAATACAGTTGGTACAATTACGGCAATCAAAAAGAAAGTAGCTATCACGACACTGCTTAGAATCCTGTATGTAAGATGACTGATAACAGCCTTCACTATCTACACATTCATAGCATAGCTCCATTTCTTTTGAGTAGGACATATCTGAGGAGTCCTTACAGTTGAAGATGCCATAAGAATACAAACAGTTTTCGTCGTGGGATGCATTAAACAGTAAATAGCTATTTTTTATATACCCTGCTGCATTAACATAAGGACTATTTTCTAGGTTATTCACGGAAATATTGAGTCGAGGTACTTCCCTCACAAGGTCACGAAACTGTTCAAAAAATGTTTTACTAAAGTCAATGTCTCTGCCATGGTCTAAAGGGTTAAAAGCATCACTAAACCACAGCTCATAATCCATTACCTTTGCCCAGCTTTCTGGAGAATATCCTGCGAGCAACTCTTTTTGTGAACCAATACAGGTATTTTTATAGAGATTGGCATCATTATGAAATTGTGAGAGCACCTTTGCTCTACACTCACCACAGTCCTTGGGTGCAGGTATTTCGTAGCACACACCTCCGTACTTTGGAGAGGTGTCCCTTAAGATCTGCTGCTCTTCTTCTGAAAAGGGAAAGGGCTGCTCACATGTGCGGCAATTCATATTCATAGATTGTGGAAAAGGTGTTTACTACACAGATAGTATAATAGTATAGAGTATTGTCAAAAACTGTAAAACACCGATTAAAACTATACATAAGAGTCACTAGAACGTATAATAAACACTGTGGAAAGTGTTTCACAACTACTACATATGGATATTTTAGGTTTTTTAGCAGAACTCGGCTTAGAAGAAAAAGAACAACAGGTTTTTCTGACCCTACATCGACATGGCAGCCTCCCCGTTTCAAGCCTTGCAAAAAAGGCCAATATTGAACGTACAGGTTGTTATTACACTCTTTCTCAATTGGAAAAAGATGGCCTCGTGGGTCACACTGTGAGATCAGGGGTCAAGGTATACTTCGCCAAGAGTGACCACGCCCTAGAGGAGTACATCACAAAGAAACAAGAACATTTTTCAAAGCTAAAGGAGGACTATGCCTCCATAGCTCCAATACTTAATGCGCTCAGACTCCACGATGTAAATACTCCCTCCATCCAGCTATACGAAGGAAATAGAGGGATCAAACAAAGCTTTCATGATATGTACCGTACTATAGAGGAGAATGACTTATTGGAAATACGGCTCATTGCCACGGATACCTTTGAAGAAGAGCTAGGTGACACCACGCTACAGGATATCTCAGGAAAGTTTGTCTCTAAGTTGCAAAAAAGAAATACTCATCTCAAATCACTTGTGGCCAAGGGGAATATCATCAAGGAACACTTTGTGAAAAACAACATCCTTAGCAGCATTTCATCTCTCCCAGCTTCAAACCAAGCTAGCAATATCTACATCATAGGAAACCACCTTTTTATCCTTTCCTTTCATGACACCCCTGTGGGGATACAAATACGACATGAAGTAATAGCAAAACTCATGCACTTTATTTTTGATGTACTGGAGAGTAGTACAGAGGCGTAGGATTAAAATAACCAAACTATTGACAGTTTTTTATTTTATACTATTTTGCCTGTACTATATTTTGAGTACCCAGAAACATGGAGCATAATGAATACATCAAGGTTCTTCCTGAGATTATCTTGATAAACGAGCACACGGCAAAAGTAATGTTGGAGCATCTCCTAGAATATGGGAAGACCCTCAAGACGCTATCAGTACCACAGAATAGCCCCTCACTACGCACACTAGAACACATCTTCAATGGCGAAGGATATCCTACCAAGAGTGCCCTAGAGTATATTATTTTTGAATACTTCGTAGAAGGAGGGAAAGTGAGGGAGTATGACTGGAACACTATAGATCAACTCACTACCAACATACTACAGGCACAAAGCGTAGCATCAAGTGAGCCAGTTGAATCAGGTCTTCGAGCTTCATATAGCTTTCTCATCAACAATACTATTCAAAGAGGCATAGCAGCTGAGGAGGCTTATAATAGCTTAAAAAATAAAGTCTAATCATACCAAAGGCATCCTAAAGTCTTTACCTATAACCTCTTTTTTTGAGATCGCCCACAGGGTCTCAAAAAATGTCTTGTGCATAGCCACATACTCATGGCTTCCTATCAATAGACCATACTCCTCTTCGTGAGAGATCAGTATGGCCTGTTTTTCCCAATACAATAGGCTCATGGGGAAACTCAATGGTTCAGGGAGGTAGCGCACTTCCCTCTTTTTAGTGTCATCATCAGCAAACTCTCTGAGGTGATGTTCATCAAAGGATAGTAAGAGCTTCAGTGAAGTGTCCATTGCAACCCGCTCACGCTCAAATTGCACTAAGATATCCTTACCCAACTTTTCTGACAATACCCCATGAGAAATAATCCCAGCAAGTGAACGCTTTGGGGCACGCAATAGTTCAAACAATAACTTTTGTATTCCTTCCCTTCCTTCAAAAAACTGAAACACAGGCTTTGCACCTCCAACTCCTTCTAACATTTTGAACTCGGGAAGCATCGCTTCTACTTTTTCCTTTTGCTTTCCAAGTAAAAAAGCTTTCTTTTCTAAGTACTCTACCACGTCCTCAGGTGACACAGATGTAAATCTCTGAACATCCTTTGCTATGGACTTTTTCACTAAACCCTTTTGTAAAAGCTCATGATAAATAACAAATGCCGTCCCCCTATTCATCCCTATTTTTTTAGCAATAGTTGAGATAGGTTGATTGGGAAACTGCAAGGTAACAAGGTACACATTTGCCTCCTTTTCAGATAGCCCTATTTCCTGTAGTATTTTACGTAGTTTATCCATTGAAGAGTTATTTAATGCTGCTAGTTTATTTTAGCACATAAAAGATATCCTTTTCTAGCAACAATTACCAGTACATATTTAGTAAGAGCTGAACTGTATTGACAGTTTAAAGTATACTTTTACAA
>JBBKXV010000100.1:0-1591 GCA_037969665.1 Candidatus Altimarinota bacterium | reverse complement strand
ATCCTAGATCATGTTTCAGAGATTTAATTTTGTTGAGATACTAGTAAGGCATTTCTAACGCTTTCCAGAAATCACTATCATTTTTCCATGCTTCTATATCTATGTGTACATTAGATACGTTCTTATTATAAAATTTATCCAGTGATTTTATAACATGAGCCTTGTCTTTCTTTTGTATGAGCTTCGACCACACTTTTGGGTATTTATCTCGAAACTGCTCCCAACTCATCTGTAGTAGTTTTTCCTCTTCTTCCTTTCTAATCGTGAGCAGTTCACCAAAGTATGTTTGGAGCACCTCTGCTGCTATAGCAGAGTGTTCCCTTGCTCCCTGGGCATTAAACTCATAACCACACTCTCTAAGGCCCTTTGTGATGGTCCTTGGTATTTTTTCCACTTGTGACATCACCTCATCCATTGAACCCTCAGTTCTCAATAGTGACTCAATACTAATTTTCACATCAGCGATAACATTTACTACAGTGAGGTGATTCAACTCGAAACCCAATAGAGGGGTATCCTCTGGAGCAATGTCCTTGTAGCGTTCTCTGATCTCCTCTTTTATGATCTCTTTATCTCCAATACTACTGCGTAACACATGCTCCATATCTTGAAAATACTCTCTTACTGCAGTACGATACGCGCTATCGATGATATGCTCAGCAGTCATAAACTTCGATCTATTGGGTAGGCGAAGATACTCTTCCGCTGCCTCTGCGATCGTCTCTGTAGTATGCACTTCCACTTGGCTATCACCAAGTCCTTTGTTTCTTAAAAATTGTAAAAATAACTCTCCATGCTTCTCTAATTGTAGAGATAACCTGATGATGCACCTTCCGAGCGTAAGATATGAATGCTCTATATCTGCCTTTAAATATGTTTGTACAGTTTTTGCCACAGTGTCCTTTTCTTTTTCACTCATGGAGCCTCCATTGCGCAGCTCATTGTCTATGTATTCTTGTTCTAACTGCATTCCAATCTTGTCATAAAAGGCACCACTTTTCCACAGCCATTCATCTAGCTTTACTTTGGGGAGATTATTTAAGTGTTGTGATACATATTCCATTATACCCTTCCTGACCACACCAACTCTATACTCTGAAGGTGCAAATGGTATTCTATTCGGTTCCATATTGATTCGTATATTACGCGTAAAATCTTGGGCAAGATACAAGTGAACGCAGCATCTGTCAATATGTGAACTCCGGGAATTCTACACAAAAGCTATACCTACCACCAATGAGCCCCACAACGTTCTTATTACAATTTGTTACAGCAGGTTAGTACAGTGAATATTATGTTATACTAGTAAGATACTATAAATACATGGATATGCTTTACAAAGAGTTTTTAGATAACCTAGGCCACACATGTCCCTTTTGCCATATACAGCAGGATATCTTTCTACAAAATAAAGATGCATATCTTACCTATGCACTTGCCCCCTATCATAGACATCACCTGCTTGTCATTCCCTTCAAACATTATAAATCCATCGACACTATGCCACTTAGAGTCTTTGATGCCATGGATGCTCTGACAAAAAAAGCATCCCATATACTTCATCAACTAGGCTATCCTAATACACTTATAC
>JBBKXV010000099.1:0-9235 GCA_037969665.1 Candidatus Altimarinota bacterium | reverse complement strand
CACTTTCTTTACGCATACAATTACTATACATGGAAAAAAAACAATCACTTATCTATCTTGTCCTAGTACCCCTCATTACGTTTTCACTAGGATTGACAGTAGGGCTCTATACCTATCCTGAAAAGGCCATATCTGCACCTCAGGGAACAAGTATAACCTCTTCTGGGCACATTCTTCTTGATGACGAACGAGCCAATGCACCAGAAGATATTGCTAATTTTGCAACATTTTGGGAGGTCTGGAATAGAGTGCAGCAAAGTCATCCAGATGGTGGTAATTTGACAAAGCAAGATCTACTCTATGGTGCCACCAAAGGATTAGCAGAGAGTTTAAAAGATCCTTATACTTATTTCCTCACACCAGAGGAGTCCTCAGAATTTCTTAACGTAGATCTCAATGGAGAGCTAGAGGGTATAGGAGCAGAGCTACAAGAGGGCACCAGTGGCGAGCTCATTGTGACCAATCCCTTACCAAATAGCCCTGCGGAAACAGCAGGTGTTCTCCCTGGTGATATCATCATCAAGGTAAACAAAGAGGATATCATAGGCCAAAATATTTTTGAGGTGGTAAAAAAGATACGAGGTGCAAAAGGCACAACGGTGGAGCTTGAGGTCATCCGAGCAGAGACTGAGCAGCCATTATCTTTTTCCATTACTAGAGCGGATATCAAAGTGCCCAGCGTAACTTTTGAATTAAGAGAAGAAGGAAAAATAGGGTACATTAATATACATAAATTTGCAGCATCCACTGGAAGTGAGTTAAAAAAGACCGTACAGGAGATACTACTTAATCCACCACAAGCTATTGTCCTTGACCTCAGAAATAACTCTGGTGGATTTCTCACGGCAGCAGTAGATGTACTCTCTCACTTCATTAAGGAAGGGGAAGTGCTTTCAGTGGCAAGTACGTCAACAGCAGAGCCAGATGTCTACAATGTAGATGGAAATGCTAAGTTGGCAAATGTCCCCATGGTAGTACTAATAAATAAGCAAAGTGCATCTGCATCAGAAATAGTTGCAGGAGCACTCAAAGAGCTTAATCGTGCTACATTAATAGGAACACCGAGCTTTGGAAAGGGCTCTGTCCAGGAGCTTCAAGACCTTCCCGACGGATCCTCTCTTCGAATCACCATTGCAAAATGGTTTACTCCATTGGGATTTAATGTCAGTACTGAAACAAATGGAGAGCCTGGTATTCATCCAGACGTTGTGGTGGAAAGAACTCTTGATGATCTCAAGGAGAAAAGAGATCCCCAATACCAGAAAGCGGTGGAAACACTCCTACAATAATAGTACGTACCAAGTTATTTGAAAAATACATCATTAGCCAAAAGGATAGCAGAGACTACCCTTTTGGTTTCATCAAAGGAAACAACACGACATCACGTAAGTTGTCTTGATTTGTTAATAATGTCACCATGCGGTCAATACCCATACCCCACCCAGAGATAGGCGGCATACCATATTCCATAGCCTCTACGTACTCCTCATCCTTACCGTGAGCATCATCATCTCCCTCTGCTAACAGTCCAGACTGATACTCAAACCTCTCTGCTTGATCAATAGGATCAACAAGCTCTGAGTAGGCATTGAGTACCTCCCAAGTATTCACAACTAACTGAAACCGGTCAACAACCTTAGGGTCATCATCATTTTTTCTTGCCAACGGAGAAAGATCGATGGGATGTTTGATAATAAAGATTGGCCCCCTGAGATGTGGCCTTGATACCTTTTTATACAAGTTATCTATAAGATTACCTCTACCCATCTTGGCCATTCGATCTATGCTAATGCCCTTTGCCATAATAGCTGCCAAAAGGTCTTCTTTGGTCGGACAATCATCAATATTGATAGCTGCATCCTTTAGGATAAGCTCCTGCAATGTCACCCTAGGCCATGATCCGGTAAAGTCCACTTCCCCCGGTACGCCATCCTTATCCTTGATAATAACCTTTGTAGTGCCTAATGTCTTTAGCATAAGTGACTGAAACATTTCCTCAGTAAATCTCATGTTATCCTCGTAGTTCCAGTATGCCGCATAGTGCTCTACCATAGTAAAGTCCTGCAAGTGACTTGGATCAATACCTTCATTTCTAAATACCCGCGCTACCTCAAACACCTTCTCAAACCCACCCACAACTGCTTCCTTGAGATAGGTTTCTGGAGCAATGCGAAGATATACATCCGTATCCAACGCCTTATGATGTGTTTTAAACGGTGTAGCAAGTGCTCCTGATGCAGTATTACATAGCACTGGTGTTTCTATCTCAGTAAATCCCCGATCCCAATAAAACTCTCGTAGAGCCTTAATAAACTTTGATCGAAACTGAAACCGCTTTCTTGTATCCTCATTGGAAATAAGATCAAGATACCGTTTTCTATAGAGTAACTCCTGATCCTTTACTCCATGAAACTTATCTGGAAGTGGACGTAATGCCTTACCTAGAAAAGTATACTCAGCAGCAAGTAGCGTGACCTCTCCATGCTTCGTCACAAATAATTCACCTCGCACCCCAATGAAATCTCCTAAATCCAGCTTTTTTGAGAGTACTTTATATGCCTCATTACCAACTACGTCCTGCATCACGGCTACCTGAATCTTACCTTGTTCATCCTGAAGCTGTAAAAAAGACAGCTTCCCCATAGTCCGTAACAACGTGATACGACCAGCAATAGAAAAGGTCTTTGGGCAACTTTCCTTAAGGTCCTCAAGGGTATGATGTTGACTTGAGTCCACAGCATGCAACTCAGCTGTGTGGTGAGTCTTATCATACTTCTCTGGATATGGATGGATTCCTCTTGCCTTAATATCTTCTAACTTTCGTAGTCTATCCTCTCTTTCGCTAATATCTGCCATAACTATTGAATTCAATATATGATGTAAGGTTTATCTACCTAGTGTAACATATGCAACTACAAACAGTAGCAATGCAAAGAGCACTCTATAGATTAAAAAGACCCGTGTATCCTGCTTTCCTAGAAAGTCTAGAAAGTACTTAATACAAAAATACCCAGTTACGGCTGAAGCTATCATCCCTACTGCAAAGTACATCACTGTAGACAGAGATAAACTCATACCAACCAAATCCTTTAACTTGTATATCCCTGCAGCTAAGATGATAGGTGTTCCTATTAAAAAAGATAACTTCGCAGCCTCCTCTCTTACCATTCCAGCTGCCATAGCCGCTGTCATTGTCACTCCTGATCTAGACACACCTGGCACCAATGCAAATGCTTGCATCACCCCAATAAGAAACATTTGAGGAAGTACCAACTGCTCTGTGCTGAGATGTTTTTTTCCATACTTATCAGCAAGGTAGAGCAGTATTCCAAAAAATATTAACATGGTAATCACTACATATATTGCCATGGGCTGATGACTGACATCAAACATGGTTTCAATGGCGTTATCAAAAACCACTCCTAAAATACCTGCGGGCAATATTGCGATAAAAATACCTATACCAAGTCGACGTTTTTGGACTACCTCCTTATCCGCTTTTTTAAAGTATGAGGACAAGATACCTACAAAGTCTTTATAAAAAAAGAGTAGTAGCGCAGCTACTGTTCCTAAATGTAATGATGTATCAAATACCTTTCCAGGAGTATCAAATCCAAAAAGCCATGGAAGAGTCTCAAGGTGGGCCGAGCTGCTAACAGGTAAAAACTCTGTCAGTCCTTGCGCCACACCGAGGAGCAATGCTTGGAGCAGTGCTAATATTTCTGTCATAATCCTTATAAAAATTTACGTGCTTGGAGCATACCATATATACAGTGTTGCGGAAGAGGAAGTAGGCGTAAAGGTGAGCTCATCCATGTAATGAGGCAACATGGCCTCTTCACCTTCAAGATACATTTCTGCCCCTACGGAATCTTTACTAGTCACCTCAAGCACACCCTCTTTGAGATAGCTAGAAAGCCCTCGCTCTTGCAATGAAATAGTGCATGGGCCAGTAATTTCATACTTATCAACCACAGCATACTTGGTATCAAATAGACGTAAATGAGTATACTCTGCAGTGGTAGAAATAACTGATGCCTGCTGCACGTAGTCCATGGGATCTATGGCCTTGAGCATCCCTGCCGCCTTTACTACCTCTAGTGCCTCCTCTGGATGTTCTTTTCCCGGTCGAGCCACAAGCTTTCCGTCACCCCTATCTGACAATGCAACAGTTGCATCGGCCAAACTCCCCTGATGTCCATTTTTCTTATATGCCATAGACCACTCCATAAAAAAACCTCCATACCGGAGTGCATGGATCATTCCCCCAGGCGCCTCTAGGAGATCACCTTTATTAAAAGATACTTTCCAGAGCATCTTATCAATATTACCTTCTCTTGCTGCCTGTAGAAGCTCCTCTTCAGCGTGCTCCTCCTTTAGTCCAAAATATACACTGCCCTCACTCGCCTCCCACATCTCGGGTTTAGGCGGCCTAGTAGGGTGACCATCGTGAGGGTGGACCTGTATTGAAAGTGTCCCCTTTGCTGGATCTGCTGATGTATCTAACAGTTTCATCACTGTTCCTAAATAGGATCCAAATTGATGACAATGCCTCTTTCCTAAGATACGCTCTCCCTCTGCGGATAACAGGTCACGTAAGGATAATGTCTCCGTAATCATCGAAGGCCACTTCCCATCATCACTGCAGCACCACCTTTCAGCGACAATGTCCTTGATAAGACCGTGCGTATACGCAGGAATAGTCCGCATTATATTGGATTGGTCTTTTGGCTTACCCCAAATATATCCTGTTGTTGCGTCACAGTCCTCGTCTCTTATGTTGGGCAAAAGTTTAATGAGTTTCATTGCTCGTCACTGTTACTAGATTTGATAGACAGATTTTTCACTACTATATCTATTTTCGCTTGTTTTAAAAGGAAATATTGTTATGTTGTTTAATGTGGTACACATAAGTTTATGTATTGTGTTTTTTTGCTATGGAAGAGGAAATGTTGCTGATCAACGCCTGTGCAACTTGCTCTCCTGAGGAAAATGCGCTCCTCAAAAAAGCACTCAGTTTTGGTGATGCAGCTCATAGTGGGCAAGTGCGCAAGGCCTCTGGGCAGCCATACTTTATACACCCACTTGATGTAGCCATCCGCTTATACAACAAGTATCATGATATTCCTCTTGCCATCGCGGCACTACTACATGATACCGTTGAGGATAATGAAGAAATAGAGATGATAGATATCTACCGTGAGTTTGGTGATGAAGTTGGTTTTCTAGTAGATTCTGTGACAAAAAATCACCTTCATTACCACAATAGTAATAAAAAGTTTAGCAATAAGGACCAAAAACTATTTTTTGGCGGAATGAAAGACATTCGGTGCTTTCTCTTAAAAATAGCAGATAGAGAAAATAACTTACTCACACTCTCTGCCCTAAAAAATAAAAAACAAATTCGAATATCCTTTGAAACTCAAGCTATCTATGCTCCACTATTAAAGATACTGAGGTACGACGATAAAAATACCACCATACATGATTCCACCGGGTTCTTTCAGGCGTACCTACAAGAGCATAACATCACCATTCATGATCACGTTGATCAAATACTCTTCAGACAGACCTTTGAGGATTTCAACAGAAGCATCTTTGACCAAGCGTATACATGCTCTGAAAATATCGTATGGGAGGTACACAATCTGGCTAACTACGAACAGCTTTGCCACAGCAAACAGTTTGATAGTAGTGTCACGGTTCTTGGCCTGTATGCAACAGCAGGTGGAATATTTATCGCTAGATTTAAATTTCTCTGTGCAGACATCATGCAAGAGGGTGGAAAAGGTCGTATGAGACTCTCTTCTTTTAGTACATAACACACTATACCATGTCCTACTCACACATACTCTCTTCTGATACTGACCTTGAACTAGAGTTTTTGCGCGGCCTAAAGGAGCGAAAGATAGACCAAAAATTTATGTATTTCGGAGGAAATGCTTCTGATTTTTATACAAAGTGGCCGCACCCAAAGACAGAGCTAAATCCTAGCGCAGAGGAGATGGCAGAGGTGCTTTCTACCTATGTGGCTAGATCAGGAAAGCTACTCATCATTAGTGTAGGCTGTGGTAATTCACAAAGAGAGCTAGCCGTATTGCAACTTTTGAGAGCACAAGACATTGATGTGGAGTATCTTGCCATTGATTCATCAAAGGAAATGCTTGCCCTTACTGAACAAACATTTAAAGGTACTGAATACGTAGTCCAAACAGTACTTGCTGACTTTATGGGACACAGGTTTATACAGGAAATAAACCATATTACAAAACATCACGAAAAACGTGCTTTTATGCTTTTAGGTGGTACTTTGGGCAATCTCTCCCAAACAGCGGCCATTGACTCACTATATAATATTCTCTCACCAGGAGAGCATGTTCTTATTGAGCCACCCATTAGACCATCACTGAAACATGAGGATGACCTTAAGATCTTTAAACGGTATGCCAGTGCCCTTGAAATGATTGACCTCAATCATGTTGTATTTAGCGCTTTAGAGAAAATTGGAATTCCCTATGACTCTGGAGAAATGACCATACAAACAGAGCGAGAGGTCTCTTCTGGCGTACTGAGGATTGGCTATAGCTTTAAAATAATAAAGCCAATACGGTTATCTTACCGTGGCGAGGTGCTCCACCTTCTTCCACCTGAGCATATACAGTTGTACAATGTCCGTCTCTTCTTCCCAGATACCTTTATTGAGTTTGTAGAAAACCATGAATTTACTCATGTCCACTCTCTCCTCAAGATGAAGAGAGGACTTTTCACCTTTAAAAAGAATACTACATAATACTTCCTTGATCTAGGTAGCTAAGGTGATTGAAGTAAAGGGTACATGGGGAGTATTATATTAAGAAGACCTCACCCAGGGTCCTCAAAACAAAAATTAAAAAGGGAACAAAAACACCCAACAAATAAAGAGCATATCCCCTATGGTCTTTTTTTGATTTATGTTTTAACGTATACTGCTCATATGGACATTAATTATTATTTTGAGAAACATCCAAAGATCACCACTCTAGGCATAATCACCATTGTTCTAGTCATTATTATTGGTGTTACTCTTTGGGTAGTTCAACAACGTGGAACAACAACCACTACGGACAACCTCGATAATTATAGCGTCACAGGCATGAGTGTACCTGTTTCAAACACTGATCTTCCAGTATTTTTTCAAAAAAATCTGCCAGAGTATTACCGTCTAAAAAATAGCATAAGCACTGACAATCTCAGTACCAGTCAAGAAATAGCATCACAGATCAAGCGTCAAATCGATGCTCAACTGCAGATTAGCACCGACCCCGTTTCACAACGTATTCTTGTATCACTCAGCTCTTCGCTACAGCGAGTTGTTGACGCAAGTGACATTCGAAAAGCAGCAGCAGAGCTCACCACATTGCGACTTATGGAAACCACCGTGCTTTCTGACCTAGCTCAGTAGGCATTGGTAAACACGTCTCATGGTACACTTTTCACATGATAGTAATTGTAGTTTGACAATTCTTCACTATACTCTCTTTATCCTATGTTTTAGCTATTTCTATGTCACAACAACTCCAGTGTCCACATTGTCACCATATGATTGAAGTGACTGAAGCGCTTTCTCAAGATATTAAGCAACGATTAGAAAAAGAGTACCAAAACAAGTCCTCTCTCGTAAAACAAGAGATGGATATCAAGGAAAAAGCACTACTCCAAAGACAGCAACTGTTAGAAAAGGAACTGGAGACCAAAATAAACGATGAAAAAAAGAAAATGTGGGTAATAGCACAAGAGAAGGCTCAAGAAAAAATGGAGGTGGAACTAAAAGACATGAAAGCCAAGCAAGAAGAGCAAGAAAAGAAGCTCAAAATAGCTCAAGAGCAAGAGCTAGAACTACGCAAAAAGTCCCGTGATCTAGAGGAGCGGTCAAAGAACATAGAGCTAGAGTTGACCCGTAAACTAGATAAAGAGCGAGAGGAACTCACAAAGAAACTTCATGAGGACATCGGAAAAGAAATGGACAATAAACTTGCTGAAAAGGACAAGCAAATGGAACAAATGAAAAAAACTATTACTGACCTGAAAAGACAGTCTGAGCAAGGATCTATGCAAGTACAGGGTGACACACGAGAAGAGCAGCTAAAACACTTACTTCAAGGACTCTTTCCGAGAGACATCATCGAAGATGTCCCTACGGGTATTAAGGGAGCCGACCTTGTTCACTCCGTGGTGAATAGTACAGGTAAAGTGTCTGGAACCATCCTCTGGGAGTCTAAAAATACCAAAGCATGGAATAGCGACTGGGTAAAAAAACTTAAAGATGACCAAGTACAGAGTAATGCCGATATCTGCATCCTGGCCACAGAGGTCTTGCCTAAGGAGCATGATGGCATTGTGCAACTTGATGGAGTATGGGTGGTCCCATACCATCTTGTCACTCCCTTTGCTACAAGTATTCACTACCACCTCACTGAGCTCTCACAGGCTAAACATGCCCTTGTAGGCCAAGGTGAAAAGATGGAAATCATGTATGAGTATCTCTCTGGTCCACAGTTTAAGGCTAAGGTAGAGGGCATAGTCTCTGCTTTTCAGGGGATGAAGGAAGACTTAGATAAAGAAAAGCGCGCCTTTCAGCGTATTTGGAATAAACGAGAGCAGCAGATCGAGCGTGTCATCATGAATACCTCTGGGATGTATGGTGATCTTCAGGGCATCATCGGCGCTGGACTGGCTACTATACCAAGCTTGGAATTACATGATGAGTTGGAGGAGCTTGGGGAGGATGCTTAAAACCCTATTATCAAATGTAAGTAGTTGAGGCAGCTCTAGCACGTGCTCAAAAAAAGGCTCACCACTATAAGATGAAGCATACTTTCCAACAAAAAGTGCACTGGCGCAACCATCCGAAGCCAACTCTCTCAATTGCACCCCACGTAAATCCAAACCAATCACGAACACTATCAGCAAGTCAAACTCTAAGGCGAAGGATGGTGGGCAGAGGGGGATTCGAACCCACGAAGGCGTAGCCAGCGGATTTACAGTCCGCCCCAGTTGACCGCTTTGGTACCGACCCGTATAGTACTTATCTTCACAGAGCCATCTACCGGGTTCGAACCGGTGACCTACGGTTTACACAACCGTTGCTCTACCAACTGAGCTAAGATGGCTCTCTGAAGATAAATAAGTTTACTACGCTTCTTGACTTTGTTCCGGTTGCTGTTTTTCTTTGAGCATTCGGAGCTTATCCTGAAAG
>JBBKXV010000098.1:0-2822 GCA_037969665.1 Candidatus Altimarinota bacterium | reverse complement strand
TTATCACTACCATCCCCTATGATGATACTATCTGCATATTCAGGGTCAAATCTAAGAACATCTGCATTACTGGTTGCAGAGGCTTTTGCCCATGTATTTGTACCTGGGACCGTACAGATATAAAGAGCCTTATTTGTCGTATCTACCACTAATTCTCCTATATTTGAACATGACGTTGTCCCATTAACAAATGAGCCAGTCTCACGAATCCTTGTCTGTGATGATCCTGATAAGTTGATAACCCCTGTGGATGTAATTCCTGTAAACCCGGAGGCCACACCAGCTGCGGAAATATTCCACGTACTAGAAGCAATACTGACATCACCATCCGCAGAGATTGCTACGTTACCATCACCAGCACCTGAATTTGTAGCATTGATGGTGAGCGTTGTATCTGTTGCAGCATTTCCAGTCACTGTAAAGTTAGAGTTTGTAGTAGCGTCTAATGAAAGTGCAGCTCCATCAAAGTTAAGATTACCAGTACCTGCAGCAATTCCAAAGTTTCCATTTGATGTGGTCAATACCTTATCCGTATCTGTGGCGTATACAGACTCTAGGTCTTGTGGCCCCACCGTTACAAATGCAGTACCATTACATATTTTGAAGGTATTACTTGTTGTATTATAAAACATACTACCTGTATTTGCTCCATTACACGTAGGATCAGTAGACCCTTGAGGTGCAAGTGCAGTAGCAGCTGAAAGGTCTAAGACCGTACTACTATTAAAGGTAAGTGTACCTGCGGTATAACTATCTGAAGCATCACTTCTGAGAAACTGTAAAGAATCCAATGTGTCCAATGTATTTGCATTACCGCCATCTGAAGCAGAAGCCCAAGTGTCCGTACCTGCATTTGTACATATATATAGCACCTTGTTTGTAGTATCTACAATCAACTCGCCCACATTATTACATGTAGTAGTTCCATTCACAAACGTTCCAGTCTCACGAAGTCGTGTCTGATTGGCACCTGCAAAATTTACATCACCACTCGTGATGGTAAAGTTTTCGGCAATTTGAAATGTTTGTGTATCAATATCCCAAGTAATACGCCCAGAGTTACCAGATGCCGTTGATCCAAACTGTGAGTAGATTGCTTTACCTGTGGTAGAGTTATCTCCATCAAAGTCGATGACCAGGTTGTCTGAATCCATTTCAAACTCAGCATCATTTTGGAATAAGATGGATGCGTGAGTAGTAGGAAATAAGGATGTTATCCCTAGCACTCCCATAGCCACTATGGCTAAGAGCCGGTTTTTATTTTTGTTTGTGGGCATATATTAGATAAAGGAAATAGATTTTCTTCTTACGTATTATACAATATTTACCTTATTTTGACAAACATTTAACTAAAGGCAATACAATAACTACACTGAGATACTCTGTCTTTCATAAAAGTCCTGCACTCCATCCGCCCCCATGGTCCATAGATAATACCCTGGTATTCCCTCTGCCAACGTGGGGAATAAAACCACTCCTCTTGAAATATCCTTGAGATGACAGCCAACTTGTTCTAGCTCCGTGGTATGATTGATAATATGAGCTATGATTGGTGACGTACTCTTACCAGTCCTATCATGTGTGAAAAAGTCATGTACTTGCTCGTCTCTTTGTGGATCCTGTAATATAATATTCCACTTGGCGACAATGTCCTCCACAATAGCAGAAACATAGACCAAAGATCGATTTGCTTCCTCCTTGGTAAAATTTCTTTTGGTAAGCATAGCCCATAGGTACAATAAGTATCCTAGTAGTATACATGACCTATATCCTCACGCAGCCAGATGTACTTGACACTATCCCAATTGCACCTCATGGATATCAACTTTCTTTGCGACCCTATATGGTAATGATTCTTTCTCTGACTGCACATCCAGCTCTATATAAAGAGTGATCTGAATTGCCAAGGCAAAGATTGCGATCCACACACCTGCCATACCTTCCACAATAGTAACAATAGAGGTGAAAAGTAACCCTAGCACATCACTATTGACCATTGACTGTCCCGCCAATACCATCAAAAAACTAGAGAAAAATACTACCATAACTGCCACTCCAAATAGCATTACCCCAGCAGTGAGCAACGTTCCGAAAAAGAGCTTGGTATTACGAAGTACAAGTGCGCATGAGGATACCAGGGCCTGAAAAGCAGTTGTCTTTTTTGTAGGGTCAACAAGTAGCACATGAATAAAGCTAAACAATGAGTAGAGACATACATTCAGAATTAACACCCCATATAGCATTATCGTAAATCCTAGCATAGAATTCCTCAGGACACTCCCAACCAACACTTCTACAAGAACTACTGGTAACAGAGCAATCAACACTAGCAGTGCTGAGGTAACCGCCGCAGGAAACTTCACAATACTCCTTTCTATTGATGCCACACCGTTCCCTTTTTTCACTCCCCTGATGCGACCTAGTAAATAACTAGCAGAAAAAAGCACCACGATGGTACCTAGCACATACTTCAACCCTTCTCTAAAGGCATATTCACCAACCATACTGGTAATATCATGCATAGTTGGCTGCACCTGATCCTGAAATAACACATCCCCCAGAGCCCCAAAGAGCCACAACATTGAAAACAAGCAGAGCATAAGAACAACCGTCCAACAGGCTCCCCGTAAAAGAAGAGGAAAAAAGGAATTCATGGTCAGCTTGTATGCTTTACTAATTATCCTATCAATCATAGTGTTACTATTATGTACTATTTATAATAAAGTAGCATACTTTTTTATTATAGCAACACCTCATAGGCTCCACTTCCACCACGATCCCTTCGTGCCTCTTTGTAGCTTACTACCTGATCAGACTTCTTT
>JBBKXV010000097.1:0-1083 GCA_037969665.1 Candidatus Altimarinota bacterium | reverse complement strand
GAACTCAGTACTGGCGGTGGTGAGGCAGAAGATTCAAACAAAGCTTTTATCGAGATGCTCTTGGCCTTGATGGTCGGGATTGTACTGATGATTGGCATCCTGACTCTGCAGTTCAACTCATACTTACATACTCGCTACGTACTCTCTATTTTGCCGTACTCGCTTATTGGTATTATGGCCGGACTTGCCATTACCCAAAACCCCCTTTCCTTCCCTTCTATCATGGGATTCATCGCACTTTCTGGTATTGTGGTCAACAACTCGATTCTCTTGATTGACATGATGAACCAAGAGCGAAAAGCTAAGCCCGAAAAGCCAATCCGAGATGTGGTAATAGACTCCGCGGCCAATCGTCTCCGTCCTATTCTCCTTACTACCCTTACCACCGTGATTGGTATGATACCGCTTACTTATGCCGGTGATCTCTGGTCTCCCCTTGCGTATGCTGTAATATTTGGCCTTATCTTCTGCGTTACTATTACTCTTCTCATGATCCCGATTGTATACAATCGTCACCCCGGGACAGTTGGACAATAGTCTCAAGTACAATAAAGCCCCGCTGCGCGGGGCTTTATTATATCTAGGTATTTAGCGTGCGCTCCTTGCGATGCTTGAGCAAAAACATATGGAGGTTTATGAGTGACGTCGCAAATGTCAGAGCACAAGCATAGCCAAACAAAAAAGTAATTATCGAGTATTGAGTATAACCGATTGATGAAATAGAGGTAACAACACCAAGAGTGTACCAGGTACTGGCTTGAATAGCCGGCCCAAATGTACTTGGCATAATACGATAGGTCATCAGTACAGCATTGGTGTATAGAATAATTGTAAGAAATCCCACCGCTACTGCAGTAGTGCTAGCAAAAAACACTGTCTCCATCCCTGCGTACCCTAGCATCAGCAGGGTAATAAACATGAGGGAAATAAGTACCATCGACACCCGCAGTACCACATAGGTTACTCCCATCATCCGTCTTTCTGTTTCATCAATTTTACCGTCTTCTATCGCTTTAAAAAAATTAAAAATAGCAATTGTTGAGCTACCCACTCCAAGTGACACCGCCATCATCAGTGCAACCG
>JBBKXV010000096.1:0-1929 GCA_037969665.1 Candidatus Altimarinota bacterium | reverse complement strand
AAGCAGCACCCCTTGTTTCGACTTCTTCAAACATAGTGCTAATTTTTGCATCTACACTCACTTGGTGCCCTTTAACATGAACATCTCTAAAAATACATACTTCCCTTGCTTCATCTCCTTCAGGAAGTGTATGAAACCCCAATACCTCAAAATCTACCGCCCCTAAGTAGACATCTGAAAATACTTCATTGAGAAAAGTCATCACTTTCATAACATTTTTGATATTTTTTCCTCGCATACTTCCAGACAAGTCCACCAAAAAAGTAAACGCATATGACGATTTCAAGGGAGCATCTATCGACTTCCAAATTTCCTGTGTCACCTCCGAGCTTTTCATAGCTTTTGCTCCTGACCGCTGCATAGCTGCAAAAGTATCAATACCTTGATTTCCTGAATCTTTTAGAGTTGATGTATTCACATAGTTTGGCATAAATAGTTTGCGGAATGCATCTAACTGTTCCTCAAAGTCTATGTGTTGTTCTACCCAGTCTACATTTTTTTCGTATGGGCTTTTTTGTATATCACTTACAGCTTCTGACATTTCTTTAATGGTGTCTGCAATAGCCTGTTCTTCTTGTGAAGGAGTATCCTTTTTTTCAGGTGTATCTTTGCCCTCTCTCATAGCAGCATGAGAAGGCACCATATCAGGAGCACCTTGTGGTTTTATCGAACTATTTACTAGATCTTCAATACCTTCTAAGTCCCTTTGCGCCTCTTCTTTTAATTCTTTTTTCTTTTTTTCTGAGAGCTGGTCTATGAACTCCTTCACTTTTTCTTGCAGTTCAGGAGAAAGCTTATCTGGATCTACTGGAGTCTCACCATGTTCTTTTTGTACCTGTTGAATAGTACTCAAGGCAGCATCTTTTGGTATAGGAGTGTTTTCAGAGGGTTGCTTTTCTTGACTTTTTACAGAATCTTGAGGCTCACTTTTGCTTCCATTCTTGTCATCACTGTCCTTAGCACCCTCTTGTTTAGCATCTCTTTGGTGGTCTGTGTTCATTTCCTCACTAGTGTTTTTACGTTCCTCTCCTGTCTCACTATCTCCACCATCTTGCCTACTATCTGAGCTATTATCTTGTTGCTCTGAGATTTGCTCTAACAATTCTTCTAAGAGTTGTTCTCCCATTTCACCACCCAAAAACTCTAAAAGCTCATGTAGCTGATTATTTATTGCCTTACTCTCCATCATCTTTTCCTCATCGTTGTTTAAAAGAGACTGAAAGATAGGCCATATATTATTTTTATTCACTCTCATACTCTTCTCACTTTTTGCAAAGATCTCCTCTTCCGTTTTTGGGATAGCATGAAAAGAGCGTACGAGGTCATACGCTGTCTTTCGAAGCACGCGCTCTACTTCCTCATGAAGCGGATACTTTTTTTGATCAATAAATGCATCAAGGGTATTATTTACTACGCCCCTATCAACTCTATCGTTGTGAAGCAAATCGGTCTCCCTCAAGACATAATTCCAAAACATCATGTACTCACTTCCACACTGTGCAAACAAGGGAACCCATCCTTTTTTCGATTCTATTTGCTTGTGATAGGAAAGATCTCCACCTTCAGCGATATCTGCATCAATATATGATTGTATTCTTGGAAATAATGAAGGAAAAAGAATATGACACGTGGAGTTGATACGAGGATCTTCAATGGCATTATTCATATGTGCAAATCCCACTGAAGAAAACAAGACATCCACCTCTTCTTTTTCTAAAAGTTGCGTTGGACGAACTGTATATTTTCGATGTAACCCCTCATGAATAGCTGCACCTTCGATGGCGTACAGTGTTTTTTCCTTGAGCTGTTCATGGGGCAAGTCGGGATAACTTTTTTGAAAAATATCGTACACATGATCTAGGTATCCTATGCCAAGCTCAACGACATTATCTTGCCAGTTCCACGAATACCCTTTCCCCTCTACTATGT
>JBBKXV010000095.1:0-2089 GCA_037969665.1 Candidatus Altimarinota bacterium | reverse complement strand
CCTCACTCCAAAAAAACTCATTCCAAAGGCTCTCCAGCCTATCCCAGTGGGTCTTCACGACATAACCAACGGTCTCGTAGGTCGGTGGGGTTTTGATGAGGGGAGTGGGAGGTATCTTTATTTTGATGGGGTGGATGATAATGTATATTTAGGCACTAATCTTATTAGCCCAACTGACTCGATAGAATTTGAGGTTGTAGTTAAAATTGACACATTAAAAGACGCAAGAATAATAAACCTTCATAGTAACTCTAGCTTACGACTTGCTTCAAACGGCAAGATCGCATTTGTTCTTTTTGGTATTTGGGAGGTGACTTCTACGGCAGTGCTAGAGGTTGGTAAAACCTATCGCTTGAAAGCTACATATGATAAAACAGTGGTGCGATTATATGTCGATGATATGGATACTCCTGATAAAGAATCAGCAAAAACTGATGCTTTCCCAGGCTCTACAACAACAACTGAAATAGGAAGATACAATGGTTCACAATTTTTTCATGGTGATATATTTGAAGTAAATATCATTAGCGATGCTGTGACTCTATTCACTTCAGACATGACCCTCACAGCAGGAGGTAAGCTAAAAGACATTTCAGGCAACGGCAATGACGGTACAATCACAGGAGCATCTCTCAGAGACACAGCTCGTGATACGAGTTTTAAGGAGCCTTATATATATGGTGATGGAGTGGATGATTTTATTAATGTGCCTGTATTTGATATAGACAGTGCTGACATTACAATTCATACAGATTTTTACGTTCCAGCCACAGGATCAGGTATTTGGAGGATGAGCACCTATGATTATAGGCTTGATAGTTGGAGTGGAAACTATCATTTGACAGTAAAGCAAGCTGATGGTACTGGACAATATTTCTATAATTTGCCACTTACTGTTCCAGGAAGAAATAAAATCACAGTATCAATCAATAGCATAACCGGAAAAGCGAGGTGCTTTCTCAATGGGGCTTTTCATGCGCAGACTACGTGTACAGGTGGAGCATATCAGCAATCTGGGTCATATTTACAACTACTTAGAGGTACCGCAATAGGTTATGGAGAAAGTAATATATACAATTTCTTTGTCTCTCACGATGCCATGACTGACGCAGAAATGCTTGCACTACATGCGAGTGGTCTTCCAAACGCTCAAAATTTTAAGGTCATATACAACTTCCGCCGCAAAAACAACGACGACACAACGGTATACGATCTCTCAGGCAACGACAACGACGGCACAATCACAGGAGCCTCATTCCAAAATCAACCCAACACAGGAACTATCTACGGAGCAACAAGGGTATCAGGGTATGGGAATTTGCCTGCACTTAGTTTTGATGGGGGGAATGACGCTGTTGCCTTTGGAAATATCGGAATAGGTGGTCTTAGTGAAGCAACGATTATTATAACGTACAAACTATTAGAGCTAGACAGCCATGCTACCAATAGACATATTTTTCGTATACAAAGTGCGTCAGGTGATTATAGCGTCATTCGTCTTGCTCAAAACACCCCAGGAACAACTGTATATGCAGTGGGTACTACAGCAACATCACTAAATCAAACTATTGGTGGATATGCAACAGACCTAGATTGGCATACCGCAGCGATTGTTTTTGATAACGGTGTTGGAAGTCTATATCTCGATGGTGTATTTGACGAGGACTTTACATTTAACGAAACATCATTAGTGGCAGAGTTTGAGACGGTAATAGGAGCGTACCGAAGGGATGGCTTGCAAAGCGGAGAGGTGGACATATCAAATTTTTCTGCATACAACCGCGCCCTCACACCAACGGAAGTCTACCACCAATACCTCTGGATTAAAAAGCAAGCAGGACTCATATAATGAAAAACTTCCTCACATTCCTCGGACGTTGCCCTCACTGCCACACATGGTGGGAGACTAAGGAGTGGGGCGATTATACAATCTGCAAACGGTGCGATAATAAATATTGACAATACCATGATAATCTACAAACGAAAGACCAAGGAATACGCAAAAGCTAAAGATGCGCAAAGCAAGGAGCAAGAACTCCTCAAGCTTAAAATTGATGGCAAAGAAGAGTTTGACAAAGTAGAACTTCTT
>JBBKXV010000094.1:0-1269 GCA_037969665.1 Candidatus Altimarinota bacterium | reverse complement strand
AGTTATATCTCCATTCATTTTTCTAGCAGGTTTATTTGTGTCCTATGGTCTTTGGAAGATGCTTCTCAGAAAATAACTTTTTGTAAAAATACCTATGACTATGAAGCTATTTGTAAATTTACCCATTAAGGATTTAGGGAAAACTAGAGCCTTTTTTGGGGAGTTGGGTTTTACCTTTGATGAGAACTTTAGTGATGAAAGAGGTGTTTGTATGCAGATCAACCCAGATACTTATTATATGTTGCTTACGGAGCCTTTTTTCCAAAGCTTCACGGATAAGAAGATTGCGGATTCTAAGAGCACTGTAGAATGTTATAATGCGCTTTCTGCTGAAAGTCGCGCTGATGTTGATAGATTGGTCGACAAGGCAATGGATCTTGGTGCTACACTAGGCCAAAAACCAGAGGAGTATGACTTTATGTATAGTCGGAGTTTTCGAGATCTTGATGGTCATGAGTGGAGTTTTTGTTGGATGGATCCGAGCTTTACTGGATAGCCTTTTGACATAAAAAAATCTCCCATCAGGTATGAGCCTGGCGGGAGATTTTTTATCATGAGAACTCCTTTCCTTATGTATAGGAAAAGGTTATGCCCAGTAACTAAGAAGCACACCATTGATGAGGAGGAGTACCAGGTAATAACTTAAATCTACCGCAACTGCAGTGAAAGATTTATTATTCCAAAGGAGATCACCGTACTTCACTGGGAGAATAAATCCCAGCCAAACCCAGAAACCACACTGTAACCCAGCCATCCAGGGTGCCATGGAGACGCTGTTACCATAAGCCCAAAGTGCGTGTGCAAAGACATAGGCCATAATGAGCGCACCGACAAACATTTGAATATACGCAGGACCTGCAGACTTCTGCATGGAATCCATGAGTTCCTTATTATCTGGATCAATACCATTGCCGCGCATCCAAACTTTGCCAAAAAGCGGTCCGTACCACAAAAAACCAAGCACCATGGAAAGTATACCCGCGATGAGGACGGCCCAAAAGTTGATAAGCGGCATGGGAATGCATATTATGAATAAGTATTTTGAGTATACCGTGCAGAAGCAAGGCGTACAAGGAAAGAGGAGTTAACGCAAAATCCTGCTATGAACAAGTGTGTATTGGAGTAAAGTGGAGCTGTCGCCTCTAAAAAGTGGGTACGTCAGATCTAACAATTCTTCAGAATCACTATGTTTGAGCCCTGGCACAAAAACCTTATTACTGGATCAGCTCTAGCAGTACTTTTTTCCATAGAGTATGTGATCCCTTATAT